>CAYZNE010000019.1:0-12595 GCA_964478955.1 uncultured Methanosarcinales archaeon | reverse complement strand
CTGATTTTGATGTTGCAAAACAGAAATATGATCAAGGCAAAAAGAAAGGTGAGAAACCAACTTTGCTTTCAACTTTTATTGAGATTACTGGAGTTGTTCCTGTTAATTTTGGTTTGGGTAATGGTTATATTGTAACCTATTGTTATAGAGATCCAAACTCCACACATACAGGTGCAGTTACATTGCAAGATTTTAAGCGTAACTCAAACATAGCTAAATTAACTAAGGCTCTTTGTCTTGATTTGGTTGCAGTTGCAAACAATACCGGAAACATAGAAGGGGTTATAGTTCCTAAAAAGCGGGCAAGAAATTATATTCAAGTTTCTAGAAAGGTAACTGATTATATAAAAGATTAGAATAATTATTATTTTATTTTTTCATAGAAAAAATGACTGATAACAATTTGGGGTTATCACTTTATTCTTTTGGAAAAAGACTGATTAATAACCTTTTTTGGTTATTATTTTATTTTTTTTAATATTTTCTCTTTGCCTTTCCAATCAATCATTTCTTTTAGAACTTCTCTAATATGCTCAACAGGGATTATTTTAACTTTTGAAACTCTATCCTTGTCAATAATAATATCTTGCATATTACTTTTCGGAACAATTACGTTTTCAATTCCTGCATCTATTGCAGCTTCTATTTTAGCGGAAACTCCCCCAATAGGAAGAACTTCTCCTCTAACAGAGAGTGAACCTGTAACTGCATAGTTTTGTTTGATTGGAACTTTTGCAAATGCACTAACTACTGCAGTTGCAATTGCTATTGATGCAGAATCTCCTTCTACACCCTCGTAAGTTTGTAAGAACTGAACATAAACATCATATGTTTCTTTAATATCTTTACCAAAATATTTCTTAATTATCGCTGAAACATTTTTCACTGCTTCTTTTGCAATGTCTCCAAGTTTTCCTGTTGCAATAAACTCTGAAACTTTTCCGCCAGGGGTTATTTCTGATTCTATAGGAAGAATGATTCCTGAGAAGTTTCCTTCTCCACCAATTACTGCAAGACCATTTATTCTTCCAATCTTTTTTCCTTTTGTAACAATAACTTCATAATCTTTTTTATGTTCTATAATTTTATCAGCAATTTGGCCTTCTAATGATTTAGCAATTTTTTTTGCTTTAATAATATGTTTTGGCTCAACTATTTTTGCATTTTCTTCTATTGCAATATCTCCTGCAGTTCTAACTAATCCACCAAGTTCTCTTAATCTTAGAGTTAGGTGGCCTTTTCTATTTGCTCTTCTTCTTGCTTCTTCAATTATGTATTCAACTGCCTTTCTAGAGAAGTGAGGTATTTTCTCATCTTTGCTAACTTCTTGTGCAACAAATTTTGCTAACTTAAATCTGTTTTTTGCAGTGTCAGGCATTGAAGTATTCATATAAATTTCATAACCATACCCTTTTACTCTTGATCTAAGTGCAGGGTGGAGAGTCTTAACTGTTTCAACATTTCCTGCTGCAACCAGAATAAATTTACAAGGAACAGGTTCTGTTCTTACCATTGCACCAGCACTTCTTTCTGATTGTCCTGTAATTGAGTATTTTCCCTCTTGTATTGCTGTTAGTAACTCCTGTTGACTTGCTGGTTGTAGTGTTGCAATCTCGTCAATAAACAAAACTCCCATGTGTGCTTTGTGTATCATTCCTGCAATAACTCTCTCGTGTGCAGGAGTTCCCAATCCTCCTGATTGAAATGGGTCGTGAAGAACATCTCCTAATAGTGCACCTGCATGCGCACCTGTTGCATCGTAGAATGGTGCTTGCTTTTTATTATAATTATCCACTATAACTTTTGGTGCTCGTATAGTATTCTTGTTTCCCATACTCATTCTTTTTCCTAAACTAATGAACATGACTGCTGCAGCCAAGAAGAACATTCCTCCAATAAAGAATGCTGCAAACATAACATCTGAATTATATTCTGTTCTTATCCACCAAGGAACTATCATTGCTAAAACTGCAACAGCGAGAATTATCCATGATTGACCTTTCATCATTTTTGTTGATTGAATTTTTATTGCTTCAACTATTTTTCTTCCTGTTCCGGGTTTTACAGTTCTAATTAGTGGTTTGTGATCATCATCTGCATTTGGGTAGGATAGAACATCTACTAATTTCTTTTTAGGTATTAATTCTGCAAGAGCTAGGCCAAGCATAGATTTACCTGTTCCTGGTTCTCCAATTAAAAGAACATGTCTTCTTTGCTGTGCAGCTTTCTTAATTATATCAACTGCATGTTCTTGGCCAATTACTTGGTTAACAATTTTATCAGGCACTTTGATTTGTGCAGTTGATTTGAAATTTACCTTATTAGAATTACTAATTGTTGTTTCTTTTTTACCCTTAACCATTGCAATGATTGGGATGCAAAACGGGTTTAAAAAGGTTGTCATGGTTTTTGTTACTGCTTTAAGGCGAGCAGATTGTTAATCATTTGTAACGCGTTGTAGGGGGACGCTCCTACGGGACTGTAGCGCTTTTTGTATTTCATTGATTCTGCGAGAAGCAGTAACAAAAACAGTTTTTATGTGAATTTATTAACCAATACTTTTATAAATAGTTTGGCGTTCCTTTGAGATTGAGTTAGAGGCTATAGGAATTGAGTTACTATAAAATCAAAGGTGAATAAAACATGATAGATTTAATTGAACCTGGATTATTAATAGAGAAAATCGCAATAAAATTAAAATCAATAATTGATATGCCAGAATGGGCTAAGTTTGTAAAAACAGGTGTAAATAGACAGAGACCTCCAGTTAGTGAAGATTGGTGGTTTGTTAGAGCAGCTGCAATCTTGAGAACAGTTGAAAACAGAGGACCTGTTGGTGTTGCAAAACTTAGAACTAAATATGGTGGAAAAAAGAATAATGGTATGGCTCCAGAACATTTCAGAAGAGCTTCTGGTAAAATAATCAGAACAATATTACAACAACTTGAAATTGCTAAGTTAATAAAACAAGAAACTATCGGCGTTCATAAAGGAAGAGTTATCACAAATGAAGGTAAATCTTTATTGTTTACTACATCAAAAGAATTTACTCCTTCAAAAGCTAAACCTGCTGTGAAAAAAGAAGTTCCTAAAGTAGAGGCTCCTAAAAAGGAAGTACCAAAGGTTGAAGCTCCTAAAAAGGAAGTTCCTAAAGTAGAAACTTCTGTTGTTGAGAAGAAGGTGGAAGTAAAAACAAAAGACCAATCTTTTGATCATTCAACAAAGTTGAATAAACCTGAAGTTCCTAAAGTAGAAGTTCCTAAAAAGGAAGTACCAAAGGCTGAAGCAAAGCCTATAATTCTTGAAAAAAAGGAAGCTCCTGTTGTTGAAAAGAAAGAGGGTGTGAAAGCTCCTGTGGAGAAGGTGGAGTAAATGGCTACATTCAAACATATTGCTAAAAAATTAAGACTAATAAAGAAAACATCACATACTAAGTGGGCGCCTGTTTGGACAGTTCCAAAAAAATATGGTGTTGGAAGAAGGGTTCATCCTGGAAGACACACTCATGTTAAAAGAAGTTGGAAAAGAGGCTCAACTAACGTATAGGCAAGAAAATGGCAGAGATTAAAAGAACTTATAATATTCCACTACGATCTTGGTTTAGTAAAAAACCAAAATATACAAGAGCAAAAGTTGCTATTAGGGCTATAAAGGATTTTCTAAGGAAACACATGAAGAGTGAAGATGTAAAACTTGGTCCAAAACTTAATGATGAGATTTGGAAAAATGGAATTAAAAATCCTCCTCATCATATCAAAGTTGATGTTCTTAAGAATGACGATGGTGAAGTAACTGCAGAACTATTTGGTCATAAATATGAAAGTCAGAAAAAGGTAGAGAAAAAAGAATCTATCAAAGACAGATTAATGAGTAAAGTTGGTGGTGCACAAAAGACTATTGTTAAGAAGGTCAAAGAAGACGAAAAGCCTGCAGAGAAGAAAAAGACTAAGAAACAAGAAGTAAAACCTGAAGAGAAGAAAGCAGAGATTGAGAAACCAAAAGAAAAAAAAGAAGTTAAGCCTGAGATTAAAGAAAAACCTAAACTTGAGGTTAATGAAATAGAAGAACTACCAGTTGAACAAGAACTTTCTGAAGAAGAGATGAATTAGTTTTTATGATTTTATTTTTTTCTGCAACATACTCTCAAATTTATTAAATATTGTTGAAAGCCCCATAAATAAATTTCTGTCAACTATCTTAGAATTTTTTACTTTTCCCTCATGGATAAGTTCTGCAGAAATTTCGTATTGCATATTCTTTTCGGTTTTATGAATTGGCTTAAGATGAACAACAAACCTTTCAAATCCCGGCAGCATATCTTGAAACTTTCTGACTTGTGTGCCAATAAGTTTTTTAACAACAACTAACTCTTCTGAACTCACTATTTTGAATCCTGAAAGTTGTATATTGTCACCTAAATTTATTGATTCACTATCTTGACTTTCCATTAAGCACCCCCTTATACTTTTAGATTTTTTAGATTAAGTAATGATTTCATTTCGTGATTTAATCTAGTACATGCTTTAGAAACATAAGACCCATAATAAGACCTATGACTTCCTAAAAAGAACTTTTCAAAAACTACTTTTAAGAAATAGTAAAATGGTTTTGTTTCCCATTTATTTTCATAATCAGTTTCAACATAACCTGTTATTGCTATGCTAACACTTCCCTTTTGCATTTGTTTTGTTACACCATCAATTTCAACTTTAACATCTTGCACATCATTAAAGTCTACATCAAAATAGACAACTGCTTTTGCAAAATCTGTAAACTTCTTATAAGGTTTGTAATTATATATTATCTGTTTTCCACCTTCAAGGATTTGCTCTTCTGTTTTTTCTTCATACATTGTAAATTTGTTTTTTCTAAACCAATCTACTACAAACTTATGTATTCTATTAACATCAAACAAACCAGAATAATTAACTTTTCTTTCTTTGTATACAACTTTTGTTTCTGCCATCTTATTACTGTATTTATATTAATTAGATATTATGTTTAAAAAGCTTTTGACTGTTTAAAAAGGAATAAAGAAGAAATACGCCAAGACCCAGCATTCCGTAGAGCTTTGCTTGAGGCGCCGAACTATGTTCGTGCGCGAACTGGCCAGTTCGAGTATGTAATATAAAGAAGAAATACGCCAAGACCCAGATTCGAACTGGGAATAGCCGAAGCTACCGGCTCTCAAGGCCGGCGGAGTACCAGATTGTCCCATCTTGGCAAATGGTTTTAATAAAATGGAGTGCGGATGGGGAGACTTGAACTCCCGACCTCCAGATTGCTCGGCACCATGAATAATCATTGCTCTTGCAAGCTCATCACTCATACACTTATGAGTCTGGCGCTCTAACCAACTAAACTACATCCGCGCATCTTTTGGGCTCCTTTTAGTCGCTAAAAAGCTGCACCAAAACCAACCATTTTGCTACGCTCAATAGGTTAGAATTGGTTTAACAAACCATCTTTTAAAAGGAGAATTTAGGGCATTTAAAACTTTTATGTTTAAGTGGTTTTGAAACAACCAAAGGTTTAAATAATTCACACAATTCTTATCTTTTATGCAATTCGCTAATCGAAAAGAAACTCTAGAAGGTCTAAGAAGATTAGACAATAACAATCATATAATACCTTTGGTTTATGGTATAAATGCGTTTTTGTCGGTTGCAGGTGCTTCTTATCGTCAAAATAAATCTAGAGATGCTCCTATCTGTTCAAGCATGGTTGTCAAAGGGATTGACGAAAGTAATAAAACATCCTTAAAATTACTTCAAGATTATCTTAATTTTTCTGTACTGGGAGCTTATCGAAAGTCAATGTATCTTAATAATGATATTCTCACTAATGCCCCAACATTTCAATCTGTTTATAATACTGTTAGTTTGATGTTTAGACCAATAAGTGGTTCTAGAACAACTCAGGATATCGAGAAGGATATTGTTAATTTCTCAGTTGTTATTGGTGGTGTTTTAGAAAATGGTGGATTGTCATTCGATGCTGCAAAAGATTATTTATCTAGATTAGGTGGAATACCAGTTTCTTTGGTTATGCCTGTTATGGATGAACAGTAGTTTTTATTACTTCTTTTATTTTAGAACAATTTAATTCAAATTGTATAGAATTTATTATCTCAAGGGGGTTCCATAGCGAAGTGAGGTACCAATAAACAAGGTTTATTGAGTGCGTGCTGGAAAATCGAGATTTTCTGCACCACAGGAACCTTGTTCGAAACCCAAAAAGATTCATATGACCTCAAGGGGATTCGAACCCCTGACCTGCCGGTTAAGAGCCGGCTGCTCTACCAGACTGAGCCATGAGGTCTTATTCAAATTAGGAATGAACATTTTCTTTATAAAGATTTATATTAGAAATAAATTAATTAAAATCCCTGCAATCTCTTCTGCTTGTTTTTTGCAGAGTAATCTGTTGGATTAATTCTTAATCCATCTTTTGCAGCCATTACTTGGCAGCCTGTTTCTTTCTGTATTTTTCTTGCTTCATTTATTGGATCATGCTCAATCATTTTTATTCCAAATCCTGTTAAGATAGTTAGCGCCGGTTTAACTTTTTCAACAAGGTTAATTATATCTGTGGTATTCATTGAGTTCTTTTCTTTAACTACTTCTGGATTTTTACAGTTTACAATTAATATATTTACTCCTTCAAATGCATTTGCAAGCTCTGCTCGGTATTCTGTGTCTGAAGTATAACCTATGGTAAAATCTGGGCAAGCAATTTTAAAACCAATACTATCTGTTCCAAATGTTCTTGTTGCATACACCTCTGTGTCATTTATTCCAACTTTTTGTCCTGATTCTAGGCCTATTGCTTTTTCTACATAAGAAAGACATTCTCTTGTTATAGTTGGGTGGTCATCTTCACTTCCTTCAATAACATTTTTCTGCGCAACTATAACCCCTTTATGATCAAGACCCTCATAAGTCATTCCACTGATTAATGCATTTACATCACTACTTTTTAAGATTGTATTATTAGAGACTAGAATTCCTGTTGTTTCTCTTACATTCACCTTCATTTGAACTGCTCTAACAAGTGAACCAGGTCCAGGATCAATATGCAACTGCGTATTATTTGTAACAATCACAATACCTCCTGAAGCTCTAAACTGTTTACCAAATAGTATTGCATCACCTGCAGTTCCTAAGAATATAATATCATTAACCACGTTTAACCCTTATATAATACAATAGGAAGCTTATTTATATAGTTTTGGATTGATATAACTTGTTCTGAATAATGTGTGTTTATTGCCTTAAAGTGAGTCCATTATTACTTTACTTTGAGTTTGTTGCAGGGGGATGCTCCCTTCGGGACTGCAGAACTTTCGATTGATAATTTATTGGACGAAAGGCAATATACATATCATCTGCTTACTCTAAAAAAACAACAATATTTATAAATGAATCAGCGTTCGCTGAATATACACTTAATTACAAGTTTTGACTTGTAATTTGATACGCCTGATAAGAGGGTTTTGAGGCTCATATACCATCAACGATGCTATGTGCTATATTCTCAGAAAGCTTTTGACTAATAGGTGAAGACAAATATCGATTGTATTTAATTACAATATTTAGATTTAAAATGGGTAAAAGAGTAAATCCAAGACACGGAAGTATGCAAGTATGGCCAAGAAAAAGGTCAAAGAGAATTCAACCTAGAATTAGGTCTAAACCTATTATTAAAGATGCAGTTCCAGTTGGATTTGCAGGTTACAAAGCAGGTATGACCCAAGTTATTGGTATTGATGCTTACAAGAATTCTTTAACAAAAGGTCAAGAAGTAGCTGTTCCTGTAACCGTAATCGAATGTCCTCTATTAAGAATTCATTCCTTAAGATGTTACTCGCCTAAAGATTATGGTTTTGGCGTGGTTAAGGAGATATTTTTCAAGAGCAACAAAAATGTTCTGAGAAGAGTTCTGTTCAAAGAATCTCCTTCAGACACACTAACAAAACTTAACCTTGATGATTATCATCATTTAACAATCACTCTTTCTACTCAACCAACATTCAAAAAAACACCAGAAATATTTGAGCTTACTCTTGGCGGATCAATTGCAGACGCTCTAGAATTTGTAAAAGCACATATTGCAACTGGTGTAAAAGTTTCTGATGTTTACAAAGAAGGTGAATTAGTAGATCTTCATGCTGTAACAAAAGGTAAAGGTTACCAAGGTCCTGTTAAAAGATTTGGTGTTAATATAAGAAGTCACAAATCTGAAAAAACTAAGAGAGGACCAGGTTCTCTTGCAGGTAGTTGGAAAGGACAAGGTCATATGATGTGGAGAGTTGCATTTGCAGGTCAAGTTGGTTTTCACCAAAGAACACATTACAATGGTCAAATCTTAAAAATATCAGACAAGCCTGAAGAAATAAATCCTAAGGGAGACTTTCCTCATTATGGAAAAGTTAAGTCAGAATATATCTTAATCCAAGGATCAGTTCCTGGTGCAAGAAAAAGATTAATTGTATTTACTAAAGCAATTAGACCTTATAAGAATATAAGAAATGTTCCTACAATTGAAGAAATTAACTTAAAATCAAAACAATAATCAGAGATTATTGGTCATTCATTAAGAATGAATAAAACAATAATTAAATGAACAAAATGAAAGTAAAAATATTTGATACAAAAGGTGTAGAAAAAGGTTCAAAAGAGTTACCTGCACAATTTAATGAAACTTATAGACCGGACTTAATTAAGAGGGCGGTTCTTACTATGCAATCTAATAAAAGACAACCATATGGTTCTGATCCTAGAGCAGGAAAAAAGCATAGTGCTTATGTTTCTAAGAGAAGAAGTGCTTTTAGATCAACTTATGGTATTGGTCAATCAAGAACTCCGAGAAAAGCTCTAAGTGTTAGAGGAACAAGATTCAACTGGGTTGGCGCATTTGTTCCACAAACAGTTGGAGGTTACAGAGCTCATGGTCCTAAACCCAACAAAAGTTGGGATAAAAAAATAAATAAAAAAGAAAAGAGAAAAGCAATCAGATCTGCATTGGCTGCAGTTATGAACATAACTCTTGTTAAAGAAAAAAATGTTAATGTTCCTACTAATTATCCTTTTATCTTAAGTAAAGACTTTGAAAAAATTGACAAGACAAAAGAACTAAGAAATGTTTTAATAACTCTTGGTTTCAAAGACGAGCTTGATAGATCAATTATAACTAAGATAAGATCTGGAATTGGAAAGTTAAGAGGAAGAAAGAAAATTAAAAAGAAATCATTATTATTTGTTGTTGCAGACAAGTGTGGTTTACTAAAATCTGTAAGCAATCTTCCAGGAATGGAAATTGTTAAGGTTAGTGAACTAAACACAGAAATGCTAGCTCCTGGAACTCATGCAGGAAGAATGACTTTATTCACAGAGTCTGCAATTGACACACTTACTAAAGATAAATTATTTACTGATTCATATGTTTCAAAAGAAACTAAGAAGAAAGTAGAGAGAGTTAGTCCAAAAGTTAAAAAGAAACAAATTACTAAAAAGAAAGTTGAGGTTGAGAAATAATGGAAGCTGGTGATATAAGAGCTAGTCCAACATTTACACCATCTTATTTTGGGCCCCCTGTTTGTGCGGTTAGTGTAGATATGGGTGGTGCTAAAGGGGCAATTAATATATTAAATAATGATTTGGATTGTATTTGGGATGGAGTTCCAGGAAAGGTAAAAGCGTTTATTGATAATTATAACAAATTTAGCTGTTTTTGTCCAGAAGTAATAACAGAATTTGAAAAAAAATATCTTAGCTTAAAACAATATAGTGATTAAAATGATTATAAAACACCCACAATCAACAGAAAAGGCAATAAGATTGCTTAATCAAGAGAATAAATTAGTTTTCATAGTTGATAGAAAGGCGAGAAAACCTGAAATAAAAGCAGAATTAGAATTAATGTTTAATGCTAAAGTAGAACAATTAAGAACTTTAATTGATCGAAAAGGAAATAAAAAAGTGTTTGTAAGATTTACTGCAGAAACTCCTGCACTAGATATTGCAACTAAATTAGGATTATTATAATAGGATAAAAATGGGTAAAAGAATTATTCAACAGGCAAGAGGAAAAGGCGGTCCCAGATATAGGGCTAACTCTTTCAGGCATAAAGGTCCTGCTAAAGTTTTGAATAAAGATACTACTGGAACAGTTGTTGATATAATTAAATGCCCAGGTCATTCAGCACCATTGGCTGTAATGCATTATCCTCAATTAAATTCATATGGTTTAATTATTGCACCTGAAGGAATTGCAGTTAACCAAGAGTTAAGTGTTGGTGCAAAATCAGAACTAAAAATTGGGAATACAATTCCTTTAAATCTTATTCCAGAAGGAACACCTATTTACAACATTGAATCTGTCCCTGGTGATGGTGGAAAGTTTGTAAGAGCAGGTGGTGCTGGTGCAAGAATAATTACCAAAACAGAAAAAGCAATTATTGTTCAATTACCTTCAAAGAAAAAGAAATCATTTCATCCTAACTGTAGAGCAAGCATTGGTACTGTTGCAGGTTCAGGAAGAAAAGAAAAACCTTTCTTTAAAGCAGGAAGAAAATTCTATGCTATGAAGGCAAAGAATAAGTTGTGGCCAAAAGTATCTGGTGGTGCAATGAACGCGGTTGATCACCCATTTGGAAATAAGAGATCGAGCAGAAAGGCTAAGGCTAAACCTGTTCCAAAGAATGCTCCTCCAGGAAGAAAAGTTGGTATGCTTAGACCAAGACATACTGGAAGGAATAAATAAGGGTACAAAGAATGGCAAAAAAAATATTCAAATTCAAGGGAAAGACTTTCGAAGAACTTAAAGAATTGTCTATTAACGAATTAGCATTACTTTTCAATTCACGAGCACGGAGAAGTATTAAGAGAGGATTTACAGAGGCTAAACAAAAGTTCCTTAAGAAAACAAAAACTAAACCTGTTGTAAAAACTCATTTTAGAGATGTTCCTATATTACCTCATATGGTTGGTAAAACAATCAAAGTTTACAATGGTAAAGATTTTGTTGATGTAATTATTACTCAAGAGATGATAGGTCATCTTCTTGGAGAATTTTCATCAACAAGAAAGAGGGCAGGACACACTAGTCCTGGTGTTAGTAAAAAAGGTAAGCCAGTGAGGAAATAAGCAAAAGATGGCTAAACAAAAATACTCAGTTAAAAATTTGAAAGAGAATCAAGCAAAAGCTATTGCAAAAGATGCTTCAGTTTCAACTAAAACTTCAATCGAGACAGTTAAGTTCCTTAAAGGAAAAACTACAAAGATTGCAATTGCATATCTAGAAAAAGTTTTGGAGAAAAAGCTTGCTGTTCCTTACAAAAGATTTACTGATGGTGTTGGTCACAGAAAAGGTAGCGGTATTACTTCAGGAAGATATCCTCAAAAACTTTCAAAAGCATTAATATTACTAATTAAGAATGTTGAGACAAATGCTTCTATGAAAGGACTTGGTGAAGAATTAAGGATTGTTAGTTTTGTAGCTAATAGGGCTTCAATCCCAATGCATTATGGAAGACATCCAAGAAGAGAGATGAAAAGAACTCATATTGAAATCATTGTCGAAGAGATAGAATCTACTAAAAAGAAACCTATTGCTAAAAAACAAAAAGTTGCTGAGAAGTCAAAGGTTGAAGTTAAAAAAGTTGAAACAGTTAAACCTCAACCAAAAGTTGTTAAAACAGAGGAAAAGAAAGTAGTAGAACCAAAACCTATTGAAAAGCAAAAGGTTGAAGTAAAAAAAGAAGAGACCAAAGCTGTTGAACCTAAAGTTGAAGCAAAAGTGCCTGTAGAAAAAGTTGAAGTAAAGAAAGAACTTCCTAAAACAGAAGCACCTAACATTAAACAAGAAAATCAAGAGGATAAAAAATGATCGAGAGAAAGTTTATTGCTCAGAATTTAAAAGAATTTGAAATTAGAAGATTTATTGCTTCAAAATTAAATAGAGTTGGACTTAGTGACATTAAATTAAAGAGAACTCCTCTTGGTGATAAGATTGTTATTAGCACTTTAAAACCCGGACTTGTTGTTGGTCGAGCAGGTGCAACAATCACTATGCTTACAAAAGAAATTAAAGCAAAATTTAAACTTAATAATCCTCAAATAGAATTAGATGAAATAAAGAATCCTTATGCAGATGCATCAATTGTTGCAGAACAGATTGTTAATGCACTTGAAAGATTTGGAACAAAAAGATTTAAGGGAATTGGACATAAAGTTATTAGTGACATTATGAATTCAGGTGCATTGGGAGTTGAAATTTTAATGAGTGGTAAAATTCCTAGTTCAAGAGCAAAAACTTGGAGATTTTATCAAGGTTACCTAAAGAAATGCGGTGACATTTCAGTTACAGATGTATTAAAAACTACAGCAACTGCAAGACTTAAGTCTGGTATTGTTGGGGTTCAAGTTAGTATACTCCCAGGAAATGTGAAATTACCTGATAAGATAACTGTATCTGAAGATATTGTTGAAGTTATTGAAGAAGTTAAAGAGCCAGTAGAATTAAGTGATGCTCAGAAAGAATTAATGAAAAATCTTGAGAAGACTGAAGATAAAGATATCAAAGAAGAAAAGAA
>CAYZNE010000018.1:0-12754 GCA_964478955.1 uncultured Methanosarcinales archaeon | reverse complement strand
ATTTTTCCTTTTTACTCATAATAAGGCAGCATCATCCAATCTTCAACTTCATCTTCTAGATAAGTATCTATGTCAAAGTCAATTAGTTGATCCCAATTTGTAGGTGCATTAACCACTGGAATAAAGAAATAAAGTTTTTTATCATTGTAAACATAATTTTCTCTTATTGTAAAATTAAATTTAAGTTTTCCTGTTACCCAAGAGCTTAGGTTTGTCTCATTATAAGTTATTGTTTCTGTTCCACCAATACAAATCCCCAGAGGATCAAATCCTGAAGGACAGATTTCTTTTTCTTTTTCAGGAATAATAAATGGGCCGTTCTTTATCATAATTGTATCAATCATATATGTTCCGGGGATTAATTCAAGATCTTCTGTTGGTGTAATTTCAATATCAATAGTTTCTTCACTATACAAGTCAAGTTGTTCTATTAGTGATTCGTAAACACTCTGATTCATTTGTCCTGAATTATAATAAGATTCTATTTGTGCTCTTTGATCTTCAACTCCTGTCTCAATATGAGTATAATTTTCTCTTGTAACTAATTTAAATCCTGTTAATGGGAAAGGATCTTCACTAGGATGTGATTTTATTCTTTGAAAATTAAAAATAATTTGTTCATCATAATCTATTTCATGTTTCATAACTAATTTGTCTTCAATAGTTGTCATATTTTCTATGTCTTCAGGAGTTCTTTTATAGTATCTAACTGTTTTATTTGCAACAGGCCAGATTTCAAAGTTAATTGTTTCTTCACTTAAATCTGTTTCATCATTAATAAAATCAAGTGCCGTAGGGCCATAACCATCTTTAATTATTTTAAGATAACCATTTGCTCCGCAGTAAGGAAGTCTTCCTTCAAATACACCTTCACCACGTATTATTTCTGTTTTGCCAACATAGTAATCTGCTCCGCAATTGTAGATTATGTTTGCATCTACAACTGGCATATCAGTATGTCTATCTTTAACTTTGATTGTAATTTCTCTATTTACAAGTGCATTAGGATCATCTATTCTTAATCTAGATACTCCACCAAAAGAAGTGAAGCTGATATTTCCGACTGCAGGAACATTATTTCTTATATTTGATTCAATTGCAAAAGTAAATTCATAACCTTCATTGTTAAATGCTCCATCATCTTTTATTGTTATTATAACAGGGAAAGAAAGATGATAATCAAAACTATAATCTTGAATTAATAAACTAAACATTTTGTCAAATGTTGGGTGTATTCCTTTTATTTCACTAGGCCTAATTATTTCTTCACCCCCATTAATAAAGAAATCTATTTCTGAATCAGGATAATAAATATCTGCAGTGTAATTATATGTTTTATTGTTTCCTAAATCGACGATAAATGAATTATATAATCCCTGTGCAAAAGGAAAGTAATCGCCTTCGACTTGTGCAATTGCAGGAAAAGCATCATCTGCATTTCCTATTTTTGTTAATCCAACAAACGGTAGAATTTCATATCTCATCTTTTCTTCAAGTTGTCTTCTTATCCAGAATTCAGTATCATACTTAAAAAATGTCATTTCAGCCATTGGGGGTAGATAATTATTATCAAGTCTTGAGTAAACACTAATTAGGTTAAGGGTGTTTGATTCTATGAACTTATGTGCTATTTGTGCTTCTATAATATCTTTTGCAAAACTAAACATTTGTAGTAATGGAACATCAAGTTCTGTGCTAAATGTTTCTAATTTAGTTTTTGATTCACTGTCATAAGAATTTATTTCAATCGGATAATTCATTCTTGTGATAACTCTATCCTCAAATATTTGTACACCAACGCTTTTCTCGCCCACTATATTTGTCTCAAACATAGGATTTAAATCTTCAAAATTATTAAGGCACGAGTCAAGGTTATTTTTTACATAAATTTCAATATTTTCTTGAATACTCTGTTGTCCTTCGTTTCTAAAATCATTTATTCCACAATCTCCTGAATAAGAACAGAGTGCAGGTTTGTTTGATTTAAATATCCCTTCACCTTTCATATAATACCAGTAAGGAACATTGTATATATCATTGTAAAATACATCTGAATCATAGGGTATTGGGCTTATTGTTAATCCTTCAGTGTTAAGATATCCCCCCTGTCCCCCAACAAGAATAACTGCTTCCTTACTAACTCTATTCATACAACTTTCAACAAACTTTGTTGCTATTGTTGCCTGATCACTTTCAACAGGTTGTGGAACATCGGGCTGATTTCTCGCTGAATATTCCTTTATTCCAAAATACAACCCAATACTAATGAGTAAAACTAGTGCAATAATAATAAATGCAGTTAATTGTGCTTTTTTATTTCCCATTTTCTATCCAAATAATGCTGTAACGCCTGAACCACCGCCTTCTCCTGTGGTTTCATCATATTCATAATCAGGATTCCCTGTAAAGAATGCGCTTTCAACAATAGTTCTACAGTATTTTGTCTTAGGATCTGTTCCTGCAGACATTCCCTGTGCCTCTATGCTTGGGAATGGTTTATTAAATTCAATACACATTTTCTCATAATCATTTGGACTTGTGAATGCAATTGCCATTTCTGTTGAGTCTTTGCCTGTTTCTCCTGCAATCAACTCATCTCCTGAACATTCTCCTTCGTCGTCTTGGAAAACACAATAGCTGTCTCCATTTCCATAATAAAATTTAACATTATAATTATAATCTTGTTTTGCAGGGCCAACATAGTAAACTAAAGTGTAAATGTAGTAATCTGTTTCCTCTTGACCTGTCTCGTTGGTTTCGTTGTATGGTGCTTTTTCCATTGCCATACTTATTACGGGTTTGCAAACAGTGTCTGTGCATTCTAGCACGTCGTCTAGGGCATCACTTCCTGCATACAGTGCGCCGTATAACATTCCTGACTCTGGATTGCATAAACTATTTTTCCAACTTTCTGAGTTAATATATTCATTAAAGAAGTCTGAAGCTTCTCCTGTTCCCCATTTATCTCTCATATTGTCTAGTGTCCCAAGATCTTTAAGATGGTTATCCCATAACCATTTAACTCCGATATCAATTAAGCCTGCAATTGTTTTTCTTCTTGTTAAGAATTTTTTTCTATCGTTCTCTTCTTTTTGTCTGTCTTTAACTGCATTATTAATTTCATCATGCTCCTTTAGATTGTTTTCTAAGAATGTTTGGGAATTATTATACATTGCTTCATTATCTTTTTTACAGTCAGGATTATATAAGCAATCAACAACTTCATTCCAATTATCTCCTGCATAAGTTGGAGGATTTTTTTTCAAATAGTTTTTTTGTTCTTGCGCTCCAAGTGATAAAGGATCTCCATTTACAACCCAATTAGCCCGACTTATTATTTTTTCTTGTTTGAATTCTTGCGAAATACTTGTATCAGAATGCATACGACTATATATTTCTTGTGCAGTTCCACCCATTTCTTGTCCTTCTCCACCTGTTTGATCCATAAAGAATTGCTCTAGTATAACGTCAGATGTTGCTTGGCTTTCTGTAACTCCAGCCGGTAATGTTGTGAAATCATTATTAGTGTCAGGTCCTTGGCTTGTATCTACCCCTGCACCTTGACTTGCTTCTCTTCCTACTCTTAATCCTTCTTTCATATTGGTATAAATTGTATCTTCGACATTACTTGTCGATAATACTTCATCTTTGAACGTATCGTAATCGGTATCCATTTCCATACCATAGCTATATCTTAATCTTTCTGCTGCGTCTTGATAATTCTTCTTATCTTCATTAGTTACCTCGTTGTCTCTAACATTATCAATTGTTTCAAAGTAATTATCCATTGCATTCATGAAGTTTTGTCCACCACCCATACTTCTTCTTATTGTTTGAAGTCTTCTCATGTGATCTTCTGCAGATTCTTCATTTGTATCAATCATATTATAAACATAGTTTGGAAGTTGATTGCCTATCCAGCCAATATTTTGTTCACATTTAGATTCATCTTCCTCATTGCATAGTGCCATTTCACAAATATCAAGTCCACTTGAAGGGTAAGTAAATGATCCTGCTTTGTTTGTCATTCTTTGGCCTCTAATAAATCTTCCAATGCTTAATGGTATCTCACACATTATAATATGTTTTTCATTTAAGTCTCCTACTTTTTGTATTTCACCACTAATGACCTTACTATAGCTTTCAGTGCATAGTTGTGAACTAAAGAATTGGCTTAGTGTTGTTGGAACAAAATTTTGAGCCAGATGATTCGCATTATCTGCTAAATTTTTGATATCTCTAAGGTATGGAAGTTCAAATATTTCTCCAGTTATCTGTTTACATGTGAATGTTTTCTTTGCAACATCACAGGATTCTATACTTGCACCATATTGTGCTTGTCTTTTAATGCAATATAATCTTTCACATTCTGCTTCTCTATATTTATTTGCGTGGTATGCAATTCCTGGAAGACAACCCACTGATGCACAGGCAATAACACTATTGTACAAATCTGGTCTGCCAATATTTGCAAATAATTCTTGTTTGTAAAAATCTAAGTCAAAGTTTGTATTCTGACCTGCACTTGCTTCAGTTCCATCTCCAGTTAATGTTCCTAAATAGAATTTGTTCCACACATTTGATTTTTTATGATCTTCTGCACTAAGATATTGTTCTAATCCACAAGAAGATGCTAGGCAAGAATAGTCAAAAATACTTGCAAGTGTTGCAACTGCTTCATTCTTTATTGCTTTGCCTTCTTCATTACCATTAAGATATGTTAACATTTCTGAAATAAGATTGCTGCTTGCTGGTTGTCCTGGTGAAACTAATCCTGCATAATCTCTTGCAATATCAACACCATCAAGAACAATTTTTGTACTGCCTAAAGTATTTGTAATCATGTTTTTTGTATTACATAATAATGATGCTGTTGCCAGACCATCATTTATGATTCCAATAGCACTACTTAGACCTGAATTAACATTTTTCTCTGCTTTTTTTACTTGTTTAGTATATTCTTTTCCAGGTCTACCAAGTGCAGAGTTTAGGAATTCAACATCCCAAGTGCCTTGTTTAATTAAAGGTTCTTCATATATTTGTTCATCATCAGAAAGATAGAAACTTAGATTGCAAATTAATTCAGTATTCATAATTGCATTTGCTGTAATTGAAGTAATAGGTAAATCAATATAGTTTTTTAGACCTGCATTTCTGTAAGGATATTTTATTGCGCTTGAATCATCAAAGACATTTCCAAATGCAGGCATTGTGCTTCCATTAGTAAGTGTTATCCAACAATCAGCAATTATTTGTTGATTAATATTTATCTCAGAACAACTTGAACCACTTTTTCTAAGTGGGTTATAGGGCGCATAAATTGGATATGTAAGAGAGCTTGTTTGTGCAAGATCCAATGCTATTCTGTTTATTTTTGCTGGTTTAAAATCTCCTTCATCAAGATTTATGCAGTTGGGTGTTGTTGCATTTGCACCTGCATTCTTCAACACAGTTATTTCTTTTGTTGTTGATGCACTGTTATTTACAATGTCATAAAAGCTAAACCCTAATTCTTCTTGTAGGTGTTCATTCTCTAGTTGCGCAACACTAAAATCACAGATGAATAAATTAATTTGTCCTGCATTTGTACATGCAACTCTTTGGAATTCTCCACCAATACTGGTGAGATTCACTTCACCTTCTAGGGTTGGACCATCTTCAAACACATACGCTTTTATTTCTAGAGGTTTTGCTCCAACTATTAAACCATAGTCTGAATCCCCAGCAATAAACTCTATGCTTGATTCATCTTGATACACATCACTGTGTCTGTCATAACTAACTCCTCCCCCCAACCCATTATTATAAGGAGTTAAGCTATCACAGTAAAATTGTTCTTCCACGTCAGAGAGTGCAGGGTTTCCTGCATCATCTTCAGTTTTGTAAGTTCCAACTGTTATTAATTTTGTTAAAAAGTTTTGTCCTGATGTGCAAATCTTTGATGCATAAGCATAGCAAGTTCCATCAGCACAATCATGAACAGGATATTTATTATTGTTAAAAGAATAGAAAACTCTATTTCGAATAAATTGTTCACTATTATCATCAAACTCAAAAGCCATTAAGTTATTTTCACCACTCTTAATATAGCATCTATCTTCATAACAGAACTCTGTATTAACTGAAAGTAATGTTGGTGCATCATTATCAATATCAAAAGTATGAAATAATGTTGAGTTTGTAAAGTTAGTTGCATTTCTATAAATTTGAAAGTTTAGGTTGACTGTTGCATTTTCAGGATTAATTATTACGTTTTCTAATCCACATTTAATTCTTTCACTTGAATTATCCCAAGAACAAGCGTTTGCGCCCATGATTATTCCTTGGTACTGTTGTTGATAGAATGGGTTTCTCACAAGTTGTGAAAAATTAGCAACTATTTTGAAAGGCATAACGTCTGTATCAACCTTGAAAACCGCAGTTGTTGTTAGTGGATAATTAAGAGAAATTCTTGTTATTGGTTGTCCATTATACTCCAAACCAAAGTCAGAAACACTTGCGAGTGCAGAATTAATTAGCATAATGCCCAGTATAAGCATAATTGTTGTTAAAATAATCTTAGATTTATTCGATCTCACCAAAAACACGCACCTTTTTTATAAATAAAGTATGAACTATATATAAAGCTATTATTTGGTTTGTTTTTTTATAAAGGTTATTATTATTTGTAAGGTGGTTTGAGAGTATTGCTGCGATAGAATCATTGACACATTCCTTGCAAGTTCAAAAATTTAATTTTTGTTATTTACTCGAGAAATAAACTTGTTTAAACACCTGTAATCTCATCATTCCACTGCTGTGGTTGGGTTACGTCTGTGTGTCCGCCCATATACTGCTTAATTAACCTTTGTAATGTTGTTACTTCAGCAAAGAGTTGTTTTTTATGGAAGCTTACCTCTTTTCTAAGCCACCTATTTACAAGCGCTTTTTGGAAATGTTTTATTATTGGGTGTTTATCCCATTTATCTTTAGGGTCAAGTCTTACATATGCCTTTATTCTAATGATTACATCTCCTTTGTAGGTTTTGAATTTCTTTCCCTTAACCATTGTTTCATGCTTTGAAACTGCAATAGTTTGAAAGTTTATTCTCATAAAATATTGAATATTATTTCCGCTGGTGCTCGGCGGATCTTTTAGAACTCTCCACCATATATGGTGAAACATTAATCCGTTTGGTTTAGTAATTTGATAGAATAAAGTTTCAAAGTTTTCTCCTTTGCCTGACTCTGCATCATAATAGTCATTATCATCTAGCCATTGATGCATGTGTTTGTAAATGTTTTTAAGATGAAAAGTGCTAACTACTTCTATTTCATAATGTTCTCCATTTGGGATGACTGCATAATCCTTTTTATAAGGTTCTTTTCTTTCTTTAAACACAAACATATTATTACTTTAGAATCAGTTCTTTTTAAAGGTTTTCTAAGTTAGAATGATTATTTCTTCTTCCTCAACAAGTGCAAGCAAGCTTCGTTTTTTTTGTTGTCATCAATATAATTAAGAATAATAGCCTTATCCCTAAAGAATTCGTAAGTTGTTTCTTCTTTATTAATGTAGAGAGGTAAATCAATAACTCCCCCACCTTTTTTACTTAAAAGTTTATATTGAGCTTTCAATGATTGAAATTCCTTAGGTATAAAATCAAACATATTTTTTTTGAAACTTTTACTAATATCAAGATTAGGTGCTATTACTGTTAAGAGGTCTGAAACATAAAGTATAATCTTATTTTTTGTAATTATAAAATAAGAATTCTTAACCATTAATTGTCTAATCTTAAGATACTTATTGTTAGGTGTGTGTAAATAAATTTTTTTGATCTCTAATGCTGCCTCAATAAGAACATCCAATTTTTTTGTTTTGCAAGGTTTAAGTAGATAACCAAAAGCATGAGCTTCATGTAGCTCTTTCATAACTTCTTCATCCTTAATACTTTGTGTTGTTAAGAATACAGTAGGAATTCCATGAGAGTGCATTAATTTTCCTATTTCTATACCTGCTTTATTTAATTTATTAAATTTAGGTTCTGAAATACATTCAATTATATTATTTTTTTTAATAAGTTTTTCATCTATCTCTTCTGGAAAATTATAAGTTATAGGTTTATAACCTAGGCTCTTTATTTTAAAAGCTAGATTATCTGCAATAGTTTTATTAGGTTCTACAATTAATACATTGCCTTTACATTTTTTAATAGGAGATACCATAAATTAATGCAAATAAATACTTATTTATAAATTTTTATTAATATTTATAAAGAGAGAAATGCTCAATAATCATATATTATTGGCATAGAATAAAATCAAAAAGCTCAATAAATTCTAAGAATTTATTGGCACTAAAAAACAAAATTAAAAACAAGTAAAAACCGAAGGTTTTTAGTGTGTCAAAAATTTAAATTTTTGAACATTTTGGTCATTCAGCAAACTGAATAAAGTGGAAATAATTTTATTTAAGTACTTTCTCAAGAATCTTCCTATTTTGATTAACAGTTTGTTCTGCCATATCAGACATTTTCTTGATATCTTCAACACTTAATGAACCTTCTCCACCTTTCTGAACTGCACATAGCTTTCCATCTTTTCTAAAGATAAAAGTAAGTCTTGCATCCAAAACTGCAACTTCATTTTCAGTGGGATCAACAATAAGGTGTTCCCCTATTTTAATTATAGTAACAGGTAAAGGTTCATCATCTATTGGAAGTTTTTGATCTGTTTTCTTTTTATAGTTAACTTTTCCATCTTTATCAACTGCAGGAAATCTTGCATTATTAAGTGCTGCAATTGCTGCAATTCCTCCAATATCAATTAGATTTCCATCTTCATTAATAGGGCAAACATCTACATTAATTGACCAAACTTTTTCTCCAACTTCAATACATAGTTTCTTAACATCCATTGCAGGTCCTTCTCTTAGACCTTTGTCAATAACTCTTGCAACTTCAATTGATTCTATGCTTGGTGGTCCTGACTCAAATCTAGGATTGCTTAAAGGAGTTAATTCTGCATTAACCATAAGCATTCCTCTATCTGCACTGTCAGGGTAAGGTTTATCGAGTTTCATTTTAATCCCGGCAATAACTTCTGTGCCACCGCATTTAACTCTTGCAGATCCTTCTGCCATCTCGACAACACCAAGTTCTATTTCAATGTCTCTAAATTGATCAAACTTCCTATCATCTTGTCTTAGACCTTCTGATAATAATTTAATTATATTTTCTTGTGCTTCTTTATCCATTTTAATTACCTTTATATTTCTCATGAATAGCTGCTTTTTGAATTTCTGCTATTTCATTACATTTCTTTTTTGCAAGTTTAATTGCATCTATAAGTTGTTCTTTCTTCATTATTCCATCCATTTGTAGAAGTGTAACTTCTCCTGTGCTTGGAATTACTGCAACAGGAATATCTGCCACATCCTCGCTGTCAACTTTTTCTTTTGCAAATTCAGGATAGTGTTCCTCTTCATATGTTAAATCTAAGCAAACAGTATCGTCAACAACTCCTGCTGCAACTGCTGCAACCATGTCAGTCATTGGGATTCCTGCATCTGCTAAGGCTATTGATGCTGCACAAATTCCTGCACATCGACTTCCTGCATCTGCTTGTGGAAGTTCAACAACAACATCTACAACCGCATTTGGAAAATCATCAAGATTAACAACTTTCTTTAATGCATTTCCTGAAACCATTCCTATTTCTTTTGCTCGTCTATTAGGTCCAGGCCTAACTCTTTCACCCATTCCTGAGAATGGCATCATTGCATAAGTAAATCTTAAAACTCCTTTAGTTGGATCTTGCATAAATCTTGGATGGAAATCTTTTGGTCCATACACTGCTGCATATGCCCAGGTTTTTCCGATTTTGAAAAATGCAGAACCATCTGCTTTTTTTATTA
This sequence comes from uncultured Methanosarcinales archaeon, assembly GCA_964478955.1. Classification (GTDB taxonomy): domain Archaea; phylum Nanobdellota; class Nanobdellia; order Woesearchaeales; family CAYZNE01; genus CAYZNE01. Next base: position 2,856 of record CAYZNE010000018.1, on the reverse strand, counting down.
CTCCTGCTTTTGCAGTTATCTTTCTGGTCTCATCTATTTTACGACCATCTAATCTGTTTTTATATGTCATTTTTTACCTCATTATTGACTTTCTCGTCTTTTGTAGTAATGTCAAGTTTTTTACCTGTTTCTTTTTCAAGGAATTCTTTAATTCTATTTGTTAATCCAGGTATGTGACTTTCTTCTTCAATCTTTCTTATTGCTCTTACCGCAATTGATTCAAATTTAGGTTCACATTGTAACCAAACAATTCCATTCTGGCCGACGACCATCTTACAATCAGTTGCTTGTTTTATCAGGTTTACCATTGAACCTTTCTTTCCAATTATTCTTGGAACTTTATGTGTATTCACATGAATAATTCTTCCATTGTATAATTTTCTTAATCCTGGTCCATTAGTTGAAACATCAACTAAATTTTGTCCACTAACTTGTATTATTTTACAAAACAAATAATCACCTATTTTGTAGATTTTTGATAGATTTCCTTTTTGTGGATAACTACCATATCCTCCGCCACCACCAACTTCTTTCGAAGAAAGCATTGCGCCGTATGCACTATTGATGTTAAGTCTCCATGCGTTCATTCCAATGTCTGTGACTTTTGCAATAATTACATCATATCTTTTAGGATGATATCTCCCTGCCATAGGGATTATTTTGATAACTTTTCCTTCTAAATGAATTAGTCCTAACTTATCAGCTAAAATATTTTCATTGTCTCTATATGTTCCATAGCTCGGTAAGAAATCAAATCCTTCTGCTAAAACTTGTCCTGGCACTACCACATCTCGGTCTTTAACAAGAAGTTTACTTTCTTGTTTATTATTTTCTTTGTTTTCCATTTTATTCCTCTGTTTCTAATCAATTATCTTGGTTGTTGCTCCTCCATGAGTAGTATTATTTAATTCATCAAAGAACTCTGTTTGTAGTCCTGCAGGTATTTCAATCAATCCACACCATGAACCATCATTTAACCATTTATTTTCTTTTATCACTCCATATTTTTTTGCAATTCCAAATATTGCGTGTGAATGTGCTGCATCAACTTTAACCTCAATTGTTTTGTGGTCAAATTTTATTGGAAGAATAGGTTGTAGTAATTTTACAATATCTTGAACTTGGTCTTCCACTGTAACATATTCTTTAAATTTCACTTTTGCCTCTTCAAATGCATTTTCAATTCTTTGAAGTGGGTGGGGCATTCCTGTTTTCGGATCAATAGCATTTCTGTGAATTATGTTAAGAAGTTTTTTCTTTTTTTGTTCTCTAATTTTGTTTCTGTGTTCTGCAGTAAGTTGTATTTCTCCTTTCTCAAGAATAATTTTTGCAATTTCAAGTGTGTTACCTGTTCCAAACAAAGACTTCATTATTGTCTCAGAAGCTAACTCGCCTTCTTTTGTATTAAAAAAGATATCTTCACTTTTAAGAATATCTTTAATATCTATTTCTTGTCCTTCTTTAAATGAGATTGCTAAATCTGGATCAACATTTATCTCAAATGACTGTCCGCCTTTTTTTAGTCGAGCAATATTAATGTTGAAATGTTCTTTTTCAAATGTTTTTCTTTGATCCACTGTAGTTTACCTCTATTTATTTCAGGTACTTTTTTAATTGTTCTGCACTTAAGTTTACTATTTCTTTATCTTTTCCCTTGATATATGCTGCATCAAGCCTGTCTGCATTGAACTCTTTCCCAATAAGTTTTGCTAATGCTTTTGTTACCATTTTTAGAGCATCTTCAATATGCATACTTTCTTTGTATCCTTTGTGAAGAGATTCTATCATTTCGCTTTCAAATTCTCCAATAGCATTTGCTTTAAACTCAAAAAAGATTCCTGTTGGATCAGTTTGATAAAGTTTTGTTCCTGTTTCATCAGCACCAGTTACTAACATTGAAACTCCAAAAGGTCTTAGCCCTCCTGATTGTGTGCAAAGTTGTTTCAGTGTGCAGATATCTTTTACAATTGTTAAAACATCAATTGGTGAATCATAAGTTACTTTATGTTGTTGTGCTTTCAATTGTGCTCTATCAACTAGAACCCTTGCATCAGATACAATTCCTGCTGCAGTAATCATTATGTGATCGTCTATTTTGAAAATCTTTTCAACACTCTCTGGGATTATTAATTTGTCAATTATTCTTTTATCTGTAACTAGTAAAACTCCGTCTTTACACTTTACTCCAACTGCAGTGCTTCCTTGTCTTACAGTTTTCTTTGCATATTCAACTTGTAATAATCTACCGTCTGGGCTGAACATTGTTATTGCTCTATCATAACCCATTATTTGATGTTGTCCTGGCATTTGTTGCATTCTACTTTCCTCCTATTTACAAATATGTTTTGGCTTTTTTTAGTGAACCTGACACATATCTTGATACGATTCCAATATTTTCTTTTTTATTTAGAAAAACAAAACTTGCTTTTAATTTATCAACACTTTTTCTGTTTGTCATAATAATTCCTTTGTTTGCTTTAACTTCTATTTTTCTAAAGTCCATTGCTGCAAAACCAATAATTCCATATAACTCTCTGCATTGATTTTCTATGCTTTTAGCTATAGTTAAACCTTTTGTAGGGTTTAAAACTTCATATACTAAGTATCTAGTTTTCAAACGTAAACTAGGACTTAATGCCTTTAGTTTTGCACTATTTTTAGATTTTGTACTCGTTATCATCATACTCTCAAAATCTGTCTGCTGACAATGTTGTTTATCTGTAGAGAAGTAAACATTGTCCAAATATGTTATAGTTATTTGCCTCTCTACCCCATAGAATGCACTAATTATTTATAAAGTTAATGGATGGCTCTGCTTTAGCAATGTTTAAATAATCTAGTGCTTTTCCCTCTTTT
>CAYZNE010000017.1:0-13134 GCA_964478955.1 uncultured Methanosarcinales archaeon | reverse complement strand
TCAGAACCAGCAAAACCAGTAATCCTATTAACATTATCAACAACTCTACCAGTTGCAACTGGAGAATTAAAATACAAACCACCAACACCAAACAAAACAACCAAGAAAATTGTCAAAACATAAATTAATTTCATAAACATTCACTCCCTTTTAATCAAAACTAAAATAAGAAGGCAACTTTTAAAAAATAAAAGCCACCCCCTCGGTTTACTTATAACACACATAAGAACAATTATTTAAAAAACTATCTAATAAAAAAGAAAACTATTATAATAATCTACTCAAGATTCATTCTCTTCTGCTTTTCCAACCATTTATAGACTGAAGCATGCATACTGCCCATCAAAAGACTTTCAACAGCCTTCTTTGCAATAGGAACATTGATTATAGAACCAATAATGCCAACTGTTTTTCCATAAACAGAAATATAACAACCAGTCATTTCTTCTATTGTTGAACGAGATTTTCCATTTCGACCAATAACTCGCCCTTTCAATCTAAGTTGATGGTTTTTATGATCATTAAATTCATTAAGACTAATAAGTTCAAGAGAATAATCTTGTCTTAACAAAAGATTTGCTATTTCTGGGTTAAATCCTCTTGCAATTGCTCTAATCACTTCTTTTAGTGCAAAAAGGGCAATACTATCTTTACCAACAAGTCTAACTTCGCCCTCTTTAGAATCAATAATTATCTCTGATTTAGAATCTTGCTCAAGGCCTTTTTTTACTTCACCTTTTTTTCCAATTAGAACAGCAACTCTATCTTTTGGAATTTTTAGATCATAAGTATACTGTTCAGTGCTAGAATCTAAATCTGCATCTATTTGAGTAATATCTTCTTCAGTCATAAACTTTCAGAGAATCAAATTCTGTTTTTAAAGGTTCCCATATAAATGAGCAATATGAATCCTCTATAGATATATTTTTAATGAGAATCAGGGTGCCAATAATTTATAATTATTGAGCCACCTATATAAAGGATATATCCAGAGAATAAAAATTTATTATTCATTCTATTCATTTTCACCCTCATTTTTTATAATTCCCCAATAAATTCTATTGCCCTTTCTAGATTTCGTTATTTCACCATCTTTTGTTAATTTATCTAAATAATTCTTTACAGTATTGTAACTTATTCCAGAAAAAGCAGCGATTTGTTTTGTTGTTAATATTCTATAAGCTAAAGATAATGTCTTTAGGATTCTCTCCTCATACAAATTATATTTAAATGCAGGTAATAAAGTTATCATTTTTATATTAGCTTATTATTTCAAAATAATTTTGTCCTTTACCTTTGGTAATAGGCTTAACAACTAGTCGTATTTTTTTCCCTTTCTTCAGATCGTAGAAATCAGAAATCTCTTTTGGAATTTTTACCATAAATTGCTTACCATCAAAAAGAATTGCAACCTCTTTTGTAATTGCCAAAGAAGGATTAATTTTATTTTCTTCCATTTTATTTAACACGTGTTTATTAATTAAATAGCAGATTCAACTAGCAATAAACCTAGTAAAAGATTTTTTAGGTCTAAAAAAGTCTTATCGTACGATTTATTTAATTAATTAATATTTAAATAAGTACTATTATTATTTAAATACTTTTCTATAGAAACAATACAGATTCAGAAATAGATATTTATTTCCTAAACTCCCTTACTAAAAAAACAGCCATACTTGGCAAGATTAATAGCATCCATAAATCTACCCCTTGATGTATTAATATAATTATTTATAAGCACCTTAGACATAACCATCTATATAAGTTTTAGTTTTAATAGCTACTTTAGAATGTTTTCAAACTCATTTTCAACATTAAAAGAACAATCTAATTTAGAAAAAAACGTGTTTAAATTCTTAAGATCTCTTGCTAATAAATCCTTAGCATCAAAACTTTTTGTCACAGTTGCTTGGCTAAAATCTATAAAAATTGGGTGTTCAGAATCATTAAGAATATTAAATGCACTTAAATCTCCATGAACTAATCCTTTATCCCATAAAGACTTAATATTTTTAAGAGTTTGGTCTAAGAAAGCTTGTGGATTTTCTGGAATTCTCTTTCTTAGTTCAGGGGCGATTGGTTCTCCAATCAATTCCATTATAATAATATTATTCTTAAAAGCTATAGGGGTTGGCACTTTTATCACCTCTCTTGCTAAAAGCAAATTTCGATATTCTCTTTGTACCCAGTTAAAGATTATATCTCTTCTATTTTTTCTCATATTAATATATCTTGGATCTTGCTTTAGATAAGTAAGCATCTTATTGAAATTACAATTTTCAAGCCTATAAATTTTAACAATTACTTTTTTATCATCTTTTGTTGATGCAATAAACACATTTGCTTCTTTACCCATTGCAATAGAACTCTCAAGTTCTTCAAAGTAACCTTGTGCAGAAAGCTTTCTAAGTAAATTTATTGTAAACTTGTCAAACACATTTGCATATGTCTTCCATTCTGCTCTCGAACGATTAACTGCCATAAAACACCAGAAGAGTGCGGTGTTTATTAAAGTTGTGAAAAGAAGAAATAATCATTAAATCAAATAGATTAGATTTAATACATGTTATGTCTAATTTCTAAATCTCTAAAACAATAAAAAAATGGAGCTTAAAATTATAAAATAAAATCACTGATTGTACTTCCAAGAAGAATAATACTTCTTGGGGATATATCTAAGTTTTTTCAAGCTTTTTTCCCATAAATATTTAAGAAAACTATCAAGATTTCTATTATCCATAAACGGAACTTTTCCTTCAGGCCAAAATAAAGAATCAAACAGATCCATAACATTACCAGAATATTTTCTCTTAAGATAAGCTTTAGAAACTAATTTGAGATAATTAGAAGAAGCTTCTCTGCCTGACAATTTAAGAATATGAATACCAATACCTTCATAGAAAACAACATCTTCTGGTCTAATAAAACAAGAGTTTAAGAAATGTATAGGGTCTGATGCTCTTTTTTTAGGACAAAAATTTAAAAAAAAGTCAATAGAACAAATAGACTTGCCAAAGTGTTCAGCACCAATATCAAAATAATGTCTTTTCATTAAAGGGCAATTATAAATACAAATCTCATTTGCAAGAAGTTCTATTTCAATAGGATCCATATTATTTGTTTTACGATTAGCATTTTTTACATGTTTAACCAATAAATCTTTATCTCTATTAACTTTCTGATGCAGAGTTATTCTTTTTATATTAGGAAATGCTCTTCTCAATTGATTAACCTGTTTGACAGTCTTAACCGCCATTATAATAGAAATGTTAACAGGTAAATCAGGAAAATTATCTTTAAGCAGGGTCAAAACTTTTTTATTTGCAACAGTTACTATAGAAGGTTTTTGAGAATAAACCCAAAACAAATAATCCATAAGATTTTTTAAATTCTCTTTATTCCTCAAGTCAGGGCAATAACTACTATTTAGCAAGTAATTTGTTTCCACCTTACCCTTCAAGTATTTAAAATGTCCTCCTGTTTTTTTCAAAGAATTATTTGGCAATCCCCTATACCTTCCACTTCCTAAATAACCATTTTGAGAAGAGAAAAAAACTTGAAAAATAAAATCTTTTTTAGTATTTATTTTCCTATAATAACTTATCAATTTTTTATCAAAATTATAAGCAATTGAATATTTCATTAAAAAATAATTGATTTAATTCTTTATAAAATTAATTAAAATAATCCCCAAGAACACCCCAAAAAAATTGTCTCGTTTTTGTGCTTACACGAGATTTAGAAACTCTCCTTCCCTTCGATCAGTCGGAGACGTCTTGCAGATTTTCGCTTCACTCACCCAGACATAACAAGGATTAGGTAGCTCCAAACTGTGTTTTCCACCCAAATCGAGCTAAAGCTCGACTTCTCTTAACCCATATGTTAACAAAGAAATTAACAATCTATGCTTGGGAAAAATAAATTCTGAAGCAAAACAACAATTTATTAACATTATAAACAACTAGTTCAAAATGGTGCCGAAGAAATAATCTTGAGTTGTACCAAGATCCCTTTATTAATTTAGCAAGAAGATGTGCCTATTCCTTTGTTAATTCAACAAGAATACATGCAGAAAATGCCGTTGAATATTCTCTAAAATAACACTAGGACAACAAGAACTTAATAGTCTTCTTGGGGAAAACGATATTAAAGAAACCAAACCATTTATGGGTAGTCTTTTTCTCCTGAACTACAAAATTAACTTTTCTTTTTTTCATAAGTAAAAAGAACTTTTTCTTAAAATTTGGTTTTAATATGTCATCTTTTTCAGCCAACCTAAATAAGAACTTTGTTTTGAGAGAATTCTTCTTAAACCAGTTATTAAATGAGAATGGGGACCATAACTTCTTCAACTTTACCAAATCAAATTTATTTCTAACAAAATATTGTTTAACCTCTTTTGTATCATCTCTTTTAAGATTCCAAAAAACTTCTGCTAAATCATGAATAGGTATTATCATTGCAGCCTTCTTTATTTTAACACAGTCTGCCACAATCATTCCCATAATACTCCCAAGACTCAAAGTGTACATAAAAAATTCTCTTTCTTTAAATTTGTTTAAAGTTTTAACATCTTTTTTTATTCTGTTAACAATTCTTGTGATTTTATCCTGGAGAAATTTTGGTTCTGAACAAATTTCTTTTTTATCATAATGGTATTCTAAATAACCACAGTTTTTCGGAAGAATATTTTTGATAAATCTAAACAACCAAGTTGGACAACCCCATCCATTAATCATTATAAGAATTCGTTTATTGTGCAGTCTTGAATATCGTCTTTTTAACAACATATAATATGAAAAGTTAACCAAATTTATCAATTTTATTAATATTATACCTATTATAATGACTAATTACAAAATTTTTTAAAGAGAAAAAACTTGAAGAAATATAAAAGATGGTGAGCTTTGAAAATTTACACGTTGCATATTTTAGTATGGAAATAGGAATTAATGAGAATATTCCAACTTATTCTGGAGGACTTGGAGTTTTAGCAGGAGATACTTTGAGAAGTATGGCTGATCTCGAAGTTCCGGTTATTGGAATAACTCTTATTTACAGAAAAGGTTACTTTCATCAAAAAATTGATTCTGAAGGAAATCAAATTGAAGAAGATGTTAAGTGGCATCCTGAAAATTTGTTAAAACCACTTGATAAAATAATCACAGTAAACATAGAAGGTAGAGAAATTAAAGTAAAAGCTTGGTTATATGAACTTGAAGGAGTTACAAGTAATAAAAATCCCATTATATTTTTAGATACAAATCTTCCTGAAAATTCTGATGAAGACAGAAAGATTACTGATCACCTATATGGCATAGACCAAAAATATAGATTATCTCAAGAAATAATTTTAGGAATTGGCGGAGTAAGAATGCTTGAAGCAATGAAATGTAAAAACATAGAGAAATATCATATGAATGAGGGACATTCTGCACTCTTGACACTGGAACTTTGGAATAGATTACAAAATAAAGAAAATCATATTGAAGAGATAAGAAAAAAATGTGTTTTTACAACTCACACCCCTGTTCCTGCAGGCCATGACCAGTTTGATAGAGCTCTCGCTGAGCAACTGCTAGGAAATTTTCTAAGTGAAGACATGAAAAAAGAAGTTTTTATTGACAATCATCTAAACATGACCTATCTGGGATTAAGATTTAGTGAGTTCATTAATGGTGTTGCAAAAAAACACGGCGAAGTTTCTAGAACAATGTTCCCGGGTTATCATATTGAATCAATAACTAATGGCGTTCACTCTGTTTTCTGGGTTAATCATCATTTTAGAGATTTATTTAATCACTATCTTCCATCGTGGCAAACAGATCCATTTAGTCTTCGTTATATTTTGGCAATTCCCAAAGAAAAAATCTGGGATGCACACACAAAATCAAAGAACGATTTAGTTGATTATGTAAACAAAAAACATAACTCAGGAATGTCTCCTGATATTTTCACAATTGGTTTTGCAAGAAGATCTGCAACTTACAAAAGAGGAGATATGCTTTTCGAAAATACTGAAAGACTAATTCGGATTGCAGAAAAATCAAATGGTTTACAAATAATCTATGGTGGCAAAGCCCATCCAAATGATATGATGGGTAAGGAAATTATTAAAAAAATAATTTCTAAGATGAATCAAATTAAAGATAAAATAAAAGTTTGCTATATAGAAGATTATGACATAGAAAAAGCAAAACTTCTTGTTGCAGGTGTTGATCTTTGGCTGAATACTCCACAGAGACCAATGGAAGCTTCAGGAACTTCTGGAATGAAAGCTGCGCACAACGGAATTCCACAACTATCAACACTAGATGGGTGGTGGCTTGAAGGTTTGATTGAGAATGTAACTGGATGGGGAATAGGTAGTCATCCAAATGATCTTAAAGAAACAAATCATCATGAAGATGTTGAAGACATGTATACTAAACTAGAATATGTTATACTTCCTAAGTTCTACAATGAAAGAGATGACTGGGTAGAGATAATGCAACACTGCATAGCAATCAATGGCTCATTCTTCAATACCCATAGAATGGTACAACAATACGTACTAAACGCCTATTATTTGTAAACATTTATATATTTCTTTAATAACACATATAAAATGCAAAAACAACCGTTAATCTCAGTGATAATTCCTGCACATAATGAAGAGAATTTCATAGAGAAAACAATTCTTGCAATCAGAAATCAAACTTACAAAAACTTTGAGCTTATTGTTGTTTGTGATACTTGTAAAGATAAAACATTTGAAATTGCAAAAAGATACACAAACAAAGTCTATAAAAAAAATTACGAAAATATATCTAAAACAAGAAATTATGGTGCAAAATTTGCAAAGGGAAAAACTTTTATTTTTATGGATGCAGATACTGTTGCTTGTAAAAAATACTTTCAGAAAGTTATTGATGCAGTTAAATCTTCTTATAATTACGGCTGTGCTAGATTAAAAAGTGGCACAGAAACAATAAAAGGTCACCAAGTTACTGAATCCCTTAACGTAGGAATGTTTCTTTCAAATTCCACTGGGGGGAATCTCTTTATAACAAAAAAACTCTTTAACAAAATAAAAGGTTTTAATGAACTAATGGAAAAAGGAGAAGACACAGAGTTGGGGCTTAAAGCCAATAAAAATGGTGGAAAAATGATTTTCTTAAAAAATACATTCTTAATCCATGATGAACGAAGATATAAAAATGAAGGTTATTTAAAATTACTTTTTAGTCAAGCAATAGAAAGTATTCTTTACTTCATAAATAAAAGAGCTTATTATAAATTTTGTAATAAAAAAAGAAAAATAAAAAAGTTTACAGTTTTACTGTAAACTCTCAATAGTCAAAACATTTACTCTAGATCTTACTGTATCAACTTTTGAACTCATCCCAATTAAGAATGTAAGATTAATTCTTTCTGCAGCTTGTAAAATTGTTTTGTCTATTGCACCATCAAATACAACTGCATAGACTCCTGAAGTCAAACTTTTCATTGTTGTGCCAAGTTCAGTATATGGAACTTTTCCAAGAACACTAAGCTTTGCATCTAAGATGTATGCTCCTCTTGTTCCAAGTAAATCTTCAAGCATTTTGCTAAACTTTTTCTTTTCATCAGCTGAAAGCGATTTTTGTGGTTTAACAGGCGCAGGTCTTGATTCCCTTGATTGAAACCTTGAAGGTCTTGAATCTCTTGAAGTTCTTGTATCCCTCTGTGCAGATGCTGGATCTCTTGAAGTTCTAGGTGAAAACTTTACAGTTCTCAAATTCTTATCTCTCTTCTCTGACAATTCTAATTTTGCTTGTTCAGCACTGATCTTACTTCTAAGAGCCTTATGAATTTCCTTTTTAGTTAATTCTTCAACTTCTTTTCCATCAGGTGCTTTTGTCACAAAATCAATTTCAGAAACTTGAGTTAATTCTAAAACATTTAAGTCTCCACCTCTGTCTCCATCAACAAATGCAATTATTGTTTTGTGTTTTGAAAGATCAATTATTGTTTTTGGAACTGTTGAACCATTCATTGCTATAACATTTTTGAAACCATGTTTTAACAAATTAAGGACATCAGCTCTTCCTTCAACAAGAATAATTTCATCGCTTTCTTCAACTGTTGGTCCAGCAGGTAATCTGTCTTTTCCATATTCAGTTATTTCCATAACTCTTACACTTGAAGTAACTTCATCACTAAGTTCTTGTGAATCTGGTAAAACATCATTCATTAATGTTGAAAGCAATTGCTTTGCTCTATCAACTAAGAATTTTCTTTTTGATATTCTTATATCTTCAATCTTACCAACTTTGATAACTGAATTGCAAGGACCAATTCTTTGAATAATTTCCAAAGAAGCAGCAACAATTGCAGTTTCAGCTTTATCTAAAGATGAAGGTATAATTATACTTCCTTTTGTTCTACCATTAGTAGTGTCAGTGTTTACTTCTATTCTTCCTATTCTACCGGATTTTTGTAGTTCTCTTAATTCTAAATCTGAACCAAGTAATCCTTCTGTTTGACCGAATACTGCGCCAATCACATCAGGTTTATCTACAACTCCTTCAATGTTTATGTCTGCATGAATAATATATTTTGCAGATACTTGTGCTATTTTTGCCATTTTATTTCTCTCACCATATATATTTAAACTAAATTAATTATAATCATACTTAGAAATAGTTTCGGAAAATAGTTCACAATTACAATAAAATAATTATATTATAATTCCCTATAACCCCTTACATGAATCGTTTAATATTAAACGAATAATGATAATAAATACACTATTTCTAAGCATTCATCTATAATTCTGAATGCTACTTAAGTTATTACTAACCCTAACTAACCTTTTTAGAACAAGCTTAAATTTTTCTAATATATTTTTAATAATAAGTAAATAATGAATGTGATAATAACCTGTTCTTAAGGTCGATTGATATTATGATAATAAATTGCCCGAGTCACTAACTCCCAGCCTCATTGCTTGGCTAATGCCGTAAACTCCACAAGGTTACTCTCGTGTCGGGCTTTGTAGCAAGAAATAGAAGCCTTTTAATCTTTATAAAACTTATGGTTTTGGTATTGGGTGTGCAATATTTTATGATTTTTGCTAATTTCACATAGATTTAACCTAAAATAAGCTGAATTAAACCTAATTTTATGCTAAAACTCATTGCTAAACTGCACAGAGAAGGCCTTATTCTGCATTATAATAGGTTTAAGAACATAATCTATTTTGGAAGTTATTTACTTAATCTTAGGAAAATTAAGCCCTAATAATTCAGAATTCTTCTGAATTAAGCCTTATTAACTATAATTAGACCTATGAAAGTAGGTCTAATATATGTTAATCGTAATTCAGAATTAATTTTTTAGTTTTTCTAAGGAACTTGGACTTTCAATAAGAAGTTTTATTAACATTCAATTATTTAGAAATACTATGGAATTTAAAATATTAGACGAAGATTTTAAGATTCCAGTTTTAGGACTTGGGACTTGGGGAATTGGCGGTTTTATGGAAACAGATTCTTCAAATGATGATGAATCTATTCAGGCCATTAGAAATGCAATTGATTTAGGATATACTCATATTGATACAGGAGAATTATATGGTGCAGGTCATTCAGAAGATTTGATTGGCAAAGCAATTAAAGATTTAGATAGATCAAAATTAATTATTACCAGCAAAGTTTTCAAGACCAATCTAAAATATGACCATGTTATCGCTTCTTGCAAAAAAAGTTTAGAAAAATTACAAACTAATTATATTGACATATATTTAGTCCATGCTCCAAATCCAGAAATACCTTTAAAAGAAACTATGAGGGCAATGAATTATCTGATAGAGCAAAAATTAGTTAGATATATTGGAGTTAGTAATTTTTCTGTGGAAGAAATGAAAGAAGCTCAAAAATATTCTAAAAATAAAATTATTGCCAATCAAATACCCTACAATCTAGCTACAAGAAATAAAAATCATAGAGGAAGCTGTATCAATATGGAATCTGAAATAATTCCTTATTGTCAAGAAAATGATATAATTATAATGGCTTATAGACCAATTGAAAGAGGTTTTTTATTAGAACCAAATTATGTTCTTGAGGAGTTATCAAAAAAGTATAATAAAACCAAAGCTCAAATAGCTATCAATTGGTTAATTTCCAAAAAAGGAATTATTACTATTCCCAAGTCCACAAACGTTGAACATCTAAAAGAAAATCTAAGTGCAGTTGGCTGGAATCTTAGTGATGAAGATATAAAACTTCTGGATGAAACAAAATTTGAAAGTCCAAGTTATTGAGAGTGTTTCTCGAAGGCACGTCTGTGCTTGACAAAAATTAATTCTGAACTCACTCCGCTACGCTTCGTGCCACGCCTTGCAGGCTCTCCTCCTTTCAGTCGTCGGGACACATAACAAGGATTTAAACATTCAGCCTTGCAGGCTTCATTCCAAATTCTCTTCGAGAACTTACTTAAACCCTAATGTTATATCGAATTAATCTAAGCACCTAAAAACTTATTAATCAATGCCATTTGTTCTAATCAGATGAAACCAATATTTCAAAAGATTTGGGATTTAGCAGAAAACTATCAAGATAAAAGGGATGATGAAGGACATGCAAAAACTGTCCTCAAATATGCAATAAAATTGTTACAAATCATTCCTGCTGATGATAAAATTGTTATTCCTGCAGCTATTCTTCATGATATTGGTTGGAGTCAACTTTCAAAAGTTGACAGAATGAAAATTTTCCAAGACAACATTTCATCTGAAGAAAAAATTAGATTAAGAACTATACATGAGAAAGAAGGAGCTAAACTAGCTTGTAAAATCCTAAAACAGATTAATTATGATAACAATTTAACAGAGGAAATTCTAAAAATAGTTGATGGACATGATACTAGAACTAACTTTTTTTCAAAAGAAGATGGAATCGTTAGAGATGCTGATAAATTGTCTATTTTTTCAAAATGGGGAGTAAATAATGATTTAACAATTCGAAAAAATATAGTTCCAAAAGAGTATCTTAATTTACTTGAAGAAAAACTTCATAATAAATACCGATTTTACTATAAAGAATCAGAACAAATGGCATTAAAAGAATTAACAACCAGAAAGAAAGAATACGGTGCTTAGATTAACTTCTCCGCTTCGCTACGACCCACACCTTGCAGGTTTCTCCATCCAAATTTTTGCTTCGCAAAAACTTCGTTAAATTGTGATGTTATATGCAATTTCAAAACAACAACAATAACATTTATATACTAATTTCAAAATCTTAATGATATGCTTATCAAAAAATCAGATGCAAAAAAGTTTGAAAATTCAAAAGACTGTACTGTCTGGGAATATGAATTTCCAAGCAAAGATTTTAGCTACTCAACCGCATTGATCAATGGTCGATATCCAGAACAGAAAAGAGTTACTAATTTAGAATGTGAAGAAATTTACTTCGTCATTTCCGGTTCTGGAGTAGTTCATTCTGAAAAAGGCGATTTTGAAATTAATGAAGGTGATGTATATTTCTTTGAAAAAGGCGAAGTATACTGGGTTGAAGGAAGTCAATTATTACTTGCATTAGTTAATACTCCAAAATGGACTCCCAAACAACACAAGATTGTCGATTAAGTTGCTGTTTTGAAACTCAAGGGGGCGTCTTGCAGACTTTCGCTTCACTTCGTTACGCTCACCCCAACATAACAGCGATTAAAAGACTCCGCCTTGTAAGCTCCGCCCAAATTGAATTTTTGTGGGTTGCCTCAAAACCGAACTTCTCTAAACCTTATGCTAAATACAATTCAAAAAAAACTTCTTAAATTAGAAGGAGCCCCCTTTCCAAATAGATGGCAACTTCCCACAATCTTCCAATGCTAAACAAATATCTTTAATCATTGATTTGGTAGCTATTCTTGCATGTTCTGCAAATTTTTCAGGTTCATTATGTTTTGCATATGCAAAAATTATTCCTCTTGAAGAATTTACAACTGCACCATATCCATCATCATTAAAACAATTTGTTAAATCTTTTGCACTTCCTCCTTGTGCTCCATAACCTGGAACTAAAAAAATTGAGTTTGGCATAATTTTTCTTAATGTTTCTGCTTGTGAGGGATATGTTGCTCCAACAACTGCTCCAATTGATGAGTATCCTCTTTTGCCTTTTAATTTTTGTGCATATTTATTTACCTGTAGTGCTACAAGATTGTATAATTGTGTTTGATTATTCTCTAAGTTCAAACCCAATTCAGAAAATTCTTTTTTTTCTTCCTCTGTTACTTGTATATATCTATCTTGAAATTCTCCTGAACTTGGATTGCTTGTTTTTACAAGTATAAATATTCCCTTATCATTTTCTTTACAGACTTTTACAAAAGGAGTAAGCCCATCTGTTCCCAAGTAAGGATTTACTGTCAATAAATCTAAACCAAGTGATGATTTTCTTGATGTTAATGTTGTAACTTTTCCTAAATGTCCTTCTGCGTAAGCTTGCGATGTGTTTCCAATATCATTTCTTTTTCCATCTTCAATTACAATTAATCCTTTGGATTTTGCATAATCTACTGTTTCTTCGAATGCTTTTAATCCTTCATAACCATATTTTTCATAAAAAGCTATTTGTGGTTTTACTGCTGGGACTAAATCATATATTGCATCGATAATTCTAAAATTAAAATTTTTGAATGCTGATGCTACATCTTCAAAAGAATCTCCATTTATTAACTGTTTTGGAAGTCTTTCTACTATTGGGTCTAATCCCACTACACAAGGATTTCTTTTCTTATCAATTTCATTTAATAATCTATCTGATACCATTTTAATATTAGAAATAATATAACTTAAATAAACTTTTATGGTAGTCATTACTACCACAATATTTAAATATATATTCAAATTCTTATTAAATATGATTGCAGATACGTTAAAGGAATTAGGTTTATCACAGAATGAAATCAAGATATATATTTCATTAATTGAATTAGGACCTTCTTTAATTGGTAAAATCTGTGAAAAAACAAAAATACACAGAAGAAACGTTTATGATTCTATTGAAATGCTAAAAGATAAAGGATTTGTCTCAGCAACAATAATTAATAATAGAAATGTTTTTGAAGCAGTAAATCCTGAAAGAATCTTAGATATTTTAG
>CAYZNE010000016.1:0-13157 GCA_964478955.1 uncultured Methanosarcinales archaeon | reverse complement strand
AGAAAAAGCATGACCCATTCTATCTTGCAAAATTCCCTCTGTTTCTTTAAAATCATATTCTTTAAATTCAAGAAGTCCTGCCATAAGCCTTGACTTGATTCTCTTATCTAAATCATTTAACCAAGAAGGATAATTTGTTATTAGAACAATACTTTTATGCAAAATTTTTTCGAGTATAAAATAGAGAAAATCAATATCATTTGTTCTGTCTATTTCATCAAACACAAAAATACATGGTTTGGTATTTAACTTTTCTTCAAGAAGTTTGTAAAGATCAATAGTTTTTTTATTTTGGGTAAAATGATAACCAAAAAGATTACTAATCTCAATTAAAATTTTATAAGTTGTATTATGTTGCCAACAATTAATAAAAAAAACATTTACATTATCTGTTTCAGATTCTAATTCATTAAGAACATTTCTGATTGCAACAGATTTCCCAATTCCTGGGGGACCATAAACCAAAAGGTTTCTTCCAGATCTTCCATGAAATAATGGCTTGAAAGAGTTTGCAACATGAAACTGCTCATCTTCTCTATATTGAATCATCTTTGGGACAAATTCATAATCTAATGGATTATCATCTATTATTAATGATTCATCAGAATTCAACATGTCATCAAATAATCCCATATAAATTACCAAACATAACTGGTTTATAAAATTTATTGGGCTAAAACCAAAAACCAAAGGTTTAAATATTAAACTCAAATCTCATTATTTGCAATGCAAATCCATAAAAAAAGAAGATCTTTAAATGACTTAAGTTTTGAAAATGTTAAAGTGAGTAATGATATTACTCATTCATATACGTCATTAATTGATCTTCTTTTCACACAAAAAGTCGAACGTAACGATGAATGGAAGTGGGAAACAGTTGATGAAAACGTTAGAAAAAACAGAATCGCGAAACTTCCTAAAGAATTATCTGAAATTGTTCCTGAGATTAAAAATTATAGAAAATTAAAAGAAATTGAGAAAATAAATTTCTTAGAAACTTTTTATCTAGAATGGGTATATTGTGTGCATTGTGCCTGCTCTGAAGAGGCAAATTTTAACTCAGAAATTGTTAACAGACATCGTCTTAATTATTTCTTAGATGAAATAAAATTAAGAATGAAACAATCAAAGAGTCCCGATGCTGACTCCACAAAAGAAGAAATTGAAGAACTTGAAATGATGATTAAGGATCTAGAAAAGACAAGGCCAGAATATTTTAATATTAAAGTAGTAATTAAAAAAGACCCTTATCAAAAACATAAAGACGAGCAAGCAATCTTTCAAGCCTACCAATAAATTTAAAAGAAAGCACTTAATAACAAATTATATCAATTACTGATACTAAATAAAAAAAATCTATTTTTTTCTAACCAAAGATAAAGTTGGTTTATTTGAGCCAGTTCTACAAATCTTTCCGTCATGATTTTTGAATTTAATAATTGTTCTTGGGAATTGAACACTTCCAACAAGTTTTAACTTTGACTCAAGTTTGTAAGTTATTATTCTCTCTTCATATGGTTCAAGATGTTCAAAGTTCCATTTCACAAGCGTAGCACTTTTTCCCTTAACCACCTTAGAAGGTCTTAGTGAACCAAGTGAATGTTTTTCTTCAACTAACTCTGTTAGTTTAGAAACCTTTTCTCGAACTTCAACATCATGAAGTTTTTTTGAAGTTCTATTTTTTATGAAAAGCTTTATTTTAATCCTTGAAACACCCTCCATTCTTTTCATATGAAGAACTGAAGCTTTTTTCTTAATAATTATTTCACTTCTTAAGTTATAATAAAGATAAATTATTATAAGTATAATAAGAGCTATTGCAAATAGAACTCTATAGTTATTAGATACAGTGATAGTTAATTCCTCTTCAGGATCCAACTCAACAACCCATTTTACAACAGGTTTACCTTCACTTTTAGCAACTTCATATTTATTATCAGATCTTAAGAAAATTCTCTCAATCCAATTTTTTTGCATTTCAATAGATTTTGTTGAATGGATATTTCCATTATTTACAATATTAAGAGTGTATAATGTTCTAAGAAATTCTCTTGATTTCTGTTGTGAAACTTGAACGTCACTAACTTGTTCTATGATGTATGATTCAACTAAGGAAGCATAAGTTTTATTATCAATATTTAATTTTACTTCAAGTTTTTGAGCACCAGGTTCTTGATATGGATCTAAATCAAAATTAACCTGTATTGATTTTTCTTGTTGCGGAAGAAGAGTCTCTTCAAATTCTTTATAGAACAACCCCCCATCAACTACAATGTTCATATTTTTTATATCAAGAGCATTACGATTTCTTAATCTTAGTTTTAATTTAAAGCCATTATTTGGATCAACATTTTCATCATATTCTGCATAAAGATTTAGTGAAGGAATATATCCTTTGTAACCAGTATCATAAGACATTAAATATACTGGTATATAGAAATTTTTAGTTATGCCAGTAATAAGTGCAGTTACTTTCAAAGGTAAATTATAACTTTTACCTGCAGGAATAACTCCTTTTGGTTTTATACTAAACACTGTTGTAAGTGACTCATTTGGAGCCAAATTAGTAAACTTATCCTCAAGACTATAAATCCAATTAGTTGCTGATGAAACTGTAAAAGTTTCTGTTGAATCAAGCGTATTATTTATCTTTATTATAAATTTTGCATATTCATCAGGATAAATATCTTTATTTACTGGCTCTATACTCACTTCATAATCACTTATTGCAAAAGCAGGTGTAGAAATAGCTATAATAAATAATAATAAGAATATCAACAATATTTTGGAATTAAGTCTCATAAATATGCCTCCAACTAATTAAGTTCAAACAACACCTCTTAATATACTATGGTAAACTATAACAAGGTAGTTTATAAAATTTTTGCTATTTTTTCAGAGTAAATTAGAGGATAAATATAAATAGATTAGCAAATAAAGCAAGAAAATAAGCTGAAAAACAGCGAAAATAAGCTAAAAACACATATACTACACAATATAAACATTTATAAATAAGAAATACATTCACTACTTAAAAGAGAAAAACTTATAAAGAAAAGATTACTACATTCTTTTAAGTTACTTAATTAAATTTTATATTAATTAAAATTAAAATTAGGGGGGAAAATAATGATAAAAAACACAAAAATTTTGTTTGCTGTATTAATTAGTATACTTATTCTTAGTATGACAAGCATTGTTAGTGCAGATTCTTATACATTTAGTTTAAGAAATAGTGAATCAGACACACAAATAATGAATTATACTAACACTAATCTTGCAGCAATGGATGTAACATTTGAAATAGTAGATTTTACTATTCCTGATATTAATCATGGTGTTAATCTAAGAGAAGGAGAAATAACTTTTGTTTTTGATCCAGCAACAATTGCAAATGTCGCACCTGGCACAAGTGATCAAACAGAATTAACATTAACTATTGATGCTAATGCACCATTAGGTACATATACTGCAGATGTTCAAGTTAATGAGACTCCTACAGCAGGAGGTGCTTCAGCAACAAGGATCATTCATGATTTAACAATTACTGTTGTAGCAAACAATATTCCAACTATAAGCCAAATCCTGGATTTTGAAATGTCAGTAGGCGAAACTCAAACAGAAATAGTTACAATCGCAGATGCTGATGGAGACGACCTAACATTTGATTTAACTAATCAACCTAGTGGAATGACCGCAACATTAGTTGACAATAACACTGTAAACATTACATGGAGTCCAACTGTGGCTGTGGCAGATAGAACTGTAACTTTCAGTTTAAGCGATGGTATTGATACTGTTGAACAAGAATTTCAAGCTAGCGCAATTCTAGAAGGATTGCACGTGTCAGTTCAAGATATTGAATTTGGAAGTGATTCTCAAGAAAGAGAAACAGTTACTTCAGATACTTTTACTATAACTAACACTGGTGATGAAGAAATTACAAGTTTAACTGTTGAAGCAGTTGGTATTGATAGTGATTATAATTTCACATTTGAAACTACACCTTTAGCAAGTCTTTCACCTGGAGATTCAACAACTTTTAGAGCAAGAATCTATATTCCAGATGATCAAAATGCAGGAAGAGAAAGTATTGGAACTCTAAATATTGACTACAACACTAATTCACAAACAACCAAAACAATCTACCTAACAACTGAATCACTTTTAGAAATTAAAGAAGTTGAAATTGAGGTTAATGGTGATGATGATGGAGTTGATGAAGGTGACGAAGTTGATGTTGAAGTTGAAGATGAAATCCAAGTAATAATTGAACTTGAGAACATTGGTGACGAATACAAATTCGATGATGGAGACATAAATGTTGAAATAGAAATTGATGATCTTGACATTAAAGAAGATATGGATTATGAAGAAGACTTAGACCATGGAGATGAAACTGGTAGTGATATTAAATTTGAATTCGACATTCCTTCTGATGAAGATGACGGTTCAGTTGATGTAGTAATTACTGTTGAGGCTGAAGACGAAAATGGAGCAGAACACAACTTAGTATTTGAATTCACTCTAAATGTTGAGAGACCAAGTCATCTGATTAAGATCCAAGATTTAGTGTTTTTATCTAGCTCTATAAGCGCAGGAAAAACAGCTACACTTGAAATTGATGTTGAAAACGTTGGTGAAAATGATGAAGATGAAGTTTATATTAAGATAGAGAATGATGTTCTTGACTATGCTAAACTAATTGGGCCATTTGACATCGATGAAGGAGACGATCTTACTAGAAGCGTAACTATGAACATTCCTTCAGATGCAGAAGCAGGTGAATATTTAGTAAAGGTTACAACTTACCACAGAACTGACGACGAAAGTGATATTGAATCAATTTTAATGACAGTTAGTGAAGGTACAGGAACTAAAACTCCAAGTACACCAAGTACACCGACAACAAAAATAAATACAACTCCAATTGTACCAACATTACCAAGTGATGCTGCATACGGAGAACCAATTAAGTCAAGCTTCTTTGGAAGTGACACTTCAGTATTGGTACTATTAATTATTTTAATAGTTGTAATTATTGGCGTTATTGTAGTTATTTTAATACCTGCAAAGAGATAATAACTTATTTCTTTTTTTTATTTTCTTTTTTATACACCTTTTTCTTCTAAAAATCCACAAAACTTATATACTTAGAGTGCATAATATACTATATGATTAAGTCAATTAAGCTAGCAAACTCTTATCCGACAACAGAAGTAGGATTTATTGCAAAAGATTTGTCTAGTGTGTATAATTTTGAATTCAATACAAACTTTAGTATAGTTATTCTTAATAGTTTTTTTGAAGAACTGCTTAAGGATAACACTGTTAAAAATAGAATCAGTTCATTGTTACAAAACATAAATGAAAATACAGATATACATCAAATAAAAGAAATTTCTGAAACAATAACTACTGCAATAGAAGGCTGTGATTTTTCTGAAGAATTAAAAGAAAACCTAAGTGATGCATATGAAACTCTTCCTTGGAAATCAAATGTTAGTGCAAAAGACTTACTAGATAGCCCAGAACATAAGGTAAACATAATAGGAAGTCCAGATTATATAACTGCACCACTAATATTCTTTGGGATAGAAAAAAATTCTCTAGAAGAAACAATAAAGAAAGTTTATGCGCATTATTTTTCTGTTGAAGAAATAATTTATAGAATAAATTCAGGCATAGATGAAAACTTTTCAATTGCAGTGGTAATTCAAAAAGAAGAACCAGTATCTGTAAGTGCATTATGCTACATAAGCAAAACTAAAGAAACTAAAAACCAGATAAAAGTTTATGTATTTCCTGGACTAATTAATATAAAAGATATTGAAAAGCCAGATCAAGAAGTAAAACCTGATCAATATGTTGTTTCTAGAGACAGTTTAAAATTAGATTCAAGTGTCGCAGGCAAACAAACATTCAAGAACATCTCTAAAAATGGGGAATATAAACGAGTTGAATGTCAAATAAAAAGTTTTATTCTTAATGATGCTATTGCAAGTGAAATCGCAAGATTAACAAAAAAGGCAGGAGTCTTGTTAGAAAAAGCCGTTCAAATAATATTTACAATAACAAATGATAGAATAAACATCATGCATATTTCAAATACAATCGACTTACAAAAAGATTATTTCAATAAAACACAACTAAAAACAGATTTTGTTGCTGAAGAAACAAAAGAAGAAACTCCTGAAATTGATGAAGAACCAGAAGAAGAAATATTAAAAGAAGAATATGAAGAACAAGAGGAAATTTCAGAAATTAAAGATTTTGATAGAGTAGAACCAAACTCTGAAGATATAGCTTCTGTCCCTGAACCAAAGGCAGAAGAAACAACCACAGAACTAGAATCTGAGAACCAAGATATTCCTAAAGCAGAAGATTTCACTATTAAAGAAAACAATAAAGAGCAAGAAGAAGAAACTCCTGAAATTGATGAAGAAACTAATACCCCTGAAAATGTACTTGATTCAGATAAACCATTGAGCGAATTAATGGAATCAGCAGAAAGCACTGAAGAAGTTGTTGATGAAGATATTGAAATGCCAGAAAACCCAGAGGCAGAAGACAAAACAGAAAATCAAGAAGAACAAAAAGAAGAGAATCAAGAACCTGAACAAACAGATATTACCAACTCAGAACCAATAAGTTTGCTTGACGAACCAGAAGAAAAAGCAGAAAATATTCTTGATAATAATGAGTCAGAAGAAAAACAAGAAGATAACGACGATTTCTTAATGTAAAACCAACTAATTATTCTTTCTTTTTAGCATCATTCTTTATGTATTTACACTTAGGAAATTTATCACAAGCCAAAAAAGAACCGAAAGCTCCTTTTCTAAGAACTAATTTTCCATCATCACACTTAGGACATTTCTCCCCTTCGTGTTCTTTTAATTTATCTTGTTCTTCTTTTCTTGAAGGGCAATCAGGATTAATACAGGCCTCTATAGGACGCTTACCTTTTCTTATGATTGTAACAATAGGGTGGTTGCACAGCTCACACTGTCTTCCTGCATACTTAACCAATGCTCCTTTTGGCAAAGCCATTGTTTTTTTACAATCAGGATAAGTAGAACATCCTAAAAATAAACCAAACCGTCCTCTTTTGGTTGTCAAGTCTCCTTTACATTCAGGACATGGACCATAATAACTTTCAGCCTGTCTTTGTGCATCATCTGCGACTATTAAAGCATCACCAACTTTTTCTTTTTTAGTATCAAAATGAGAAACAGTTTTTTTTATAATTAATTTTGCTTTGGCAAGAACTTGATCTTCAGTTTTCTTTTTATTACGTATCTCTTCCATTTCTTCTTCGAATTTCCTAGTTAATTCTTCATCAAGTATTTCTGGACAAAATTTTTCTAGTATAGATTCTGTTTGCATTCCCACTTCTGTAACTGCAATAGGTTTTCCATCAAGATATCCTCTTTGAAAAAGAGTGTCAATAATTGACGCTCTTGTTGCCTTTGTTCCAAGGTTTCTTTTTTCTAACTCTTTAATTATGCTTGCTTGGGTATATCTTTTTGGAGGAAGAGTTTCTTTTTCTTCATCAATAAGCTTTGATACTGTAACAACTTCTGATTTTTTAAAGTCAGGAAGTTCTTTTTCTTTAACATTAACATATGGTGCATAAAAATTATGCCAAGCCTTAACTTTAGTAGTTGTTCCTTTCAAAAGGAAATCTTCTTCTTTTGCATTAAAAGTAATCTTTAGACTCTCTCTAATTGCAATGTCAGAAAAAGTTGCAACAAATCTTTTAACAATAAGATCATAGATTTTTTGCTCTCTATCTTTGATAGCTCTTGGAAGCTCACCTGTTGGATAAATTGCAGGGTGAGCAGGATCATTCTTTTTCCCATTATTTGGAGAAAGCGTTTTTTGTGAAGCTAATAATTCAGAAACTAATTTCTTATAAGCAATATTCTTTGCTAGCGCATTAAGAACCTTTTTATAACCAATTTCTTTAGGTAACTGATTAGAACTTGTTCTTGGATAAGAAATATAAGAATTTGTATATAATTCTTGAGCAATTGAAAGTGTTTCTTTAGGTGAAATCTTAAAACATCTGAATGCTTCAATCTGTAAAGATGTAAGATCAAAAGGATTTGGAGGGGCCTGTTTAATTTCTTTCTTGTTTATGTCTTTAACAATTACCTCTTTAACACCCTTCAATTTTGTTTTTATCTTAGTAAATTCAGATTTATCAAAGAATTTTTCATTCTTGTGAAGAGCAATTAATCTGCCTTTATCTTTCTGAACCTCAATACTTAATTCCCAATAGGGAACGGGTATAAATGCATTTATTGATTTCTCTTTATCAACAAGAAGTTTTAGTAACGGTCCCTGCACTCTGCCAGTGGACATTAATTTAAATCTTCCCTGTGCACTTATTGCTTGAGTTAGGGCTCTTGAGATATTAATTCCATAAAACCAATCAAGTTTATGTCTTGTCTCTCCTGCAAAGGCTTGGCCCCAATCAAGAGTTTTAAATTTATCTTTATACGCTTTGATAAGATCTGCTTTTGTTGTTGTAGAAAATTTCATTCTGTTTGCATCTTTCTTTTTACAAGCATACTTTATGATATTCATACCAATAACTTCACCTTCTACATCATAGTCTGTTGCAACAGTAAAATCTTTAGCGTCTTTTGCAAGTTTTTTTATTCTTGTAAGGTATTTAGTTGTGTAAGCACTATGCTTATTAACTTTAGATGAAGGAGCCCATTCAATATTAAATACAGGATAATCTTTTTTAGCACCATCAATTTGTTTCAAACCATAAAGATGGCCTACTGCATTAACAACAATAATATCTTTATCACCATGAGAAATAGAATAGTCAATAACTCCTTGTGCCTTATTTGTTATGATCTTTGAAGTTGATAAAGCCTCTGCAATCTTTTTTGCAGCACTTGGTTTCTCGGCAATTATTAATTCATAACCTTTAATTCCTTTTGCCATGTAAACCATGAAATTGAAGTTTCTTTAAAAATTTAATTGATGTTTAGAAAAATGATTTACGCTTGCTATCTTAATTAGACTTATTATTTAAACAACAAACTTTAAAAACGAAATAGCACAAACATCTAAAATAAGGTGATTATTAATGAATGTAACGATAAATAGAGAAACATGCATTGGATGTAACGCGTGTGTTGCAACTTGTCCAGATAACTTTGAAATTGATGACGAAAATAAAGCAATTGTAAAAAACTCTAGTGTTCCTGCAGAATTAGAAAAATGCACCAAAGATGCAGCAGAAAGTTGCCCCGTAACCTGCATAACAATAACAGAATAAATTATTGTCATAAAGTGAACTTATTCTAATAAAAAAATAAAGTTCGTTGCAGGGGGTTGTACCTTACGGGTCTGCAGAACTATAAAAAGATAAATTAATTAAGCGAAAAACAATAAATTATCTTAAACCAACAGTTCTTGCGAAATTTCTCGCTTTTCTTAATTCAGAAACATAAAAGTGACCTTTATCAGTTATAGAAATATGCTTTCTCTCATCCTTAGTTTGAATGTTTACTAAATTATTCTCATCCAATTCAGCAAGATACTCCTTCATCTTATTATAACTTAAGTTTGACTTATATAGAAGCCTTGTTGGTTTTATTGATCCACCAGCTAATTGAATAGCAACAAGCATATCCCAAATAATATCTGACTTGGATCTTCTAACCATTTTAATGTTTGTAAGCTTTAATAACAACCATCCCCACTATTAAGAACGATAAAAAGAATAGTGTCGGTTGGATCATACAAAAATAAGGTATTATAAAAAAGAAACGAATAATCCCCAGCAATAATAAAATCATTGCAATAAATAAATACAAAGACATATTATTTTTCTTTTGTAATGTTCTAACAAAATAATGTTCAGCAATAACCAAAAGTAATGCTACTGAAGTTATGTAAAACAAAATGTTTGAACTAAGAGATAAAATAATAACTAACATGAATAAGTAAATTGTTAGTTTTCCTTTAAAGTTGTGAAATAAATTCTTTGTTGCAAATAAAATTAACACTAAACCTAGCATCATAAAAAATCTAAATAATAGTGTAGATGCAAAATATGTACATTCTGTTAATGTTCCAGGTATGTGTGCAGCGTTCATTGCCCAAACAATCATTGAAAACGCATTAATAAGAAACGATGTTGATAATGAAAGAAATCCTAAAGAAAAATATCCAAAATCATAAGTTCCTGCAATCTTATGTGCTCTGTAACTGTAGTATGCAACAGTCAAAGCCATAAAACTAACCAATATATTAATTATAAAATTAAAACTGAATATTACCCCTGTTGTTAAATGCATTTTATACCCCTTATAATCGTATAGATTAAAACTATATTATCTAATAGACGTTAATCTTCTGTAGTATTTAAGCCTTTTGGTGTTTGTAATAGCTTTATAAAGAACATTCTTATAAGCTCAAAATTTTAGTTTGGCATAATAAAAACAAAAAAATTAAAATTTTAGTGAGTTTTTATAAAGAAAAAGTAGAAAAAAGAATTATCAGCACCTCGAAAAAGGAATTACTTCTTTTCCTCGCCCTCTTCAAGAACTTTATATTCCTCTTCCTTTTTCTCCGGTTTCATAGTTGGGAAAAATATAACATCTTTTATAGTCTCTGCACCAGTTAAGAACATAATCATTCTATCAACACCAAACCCAAGACCCCCTGCAGGGGGCATTCCTGTTTCTATTGCTTCTATAAAATCAGTATCAACAGCTTTTCTCATGTCACCAAAATTAACTTCGTCATGTGATTGCGCTTCAAGAAGTCTTCTTTGAACAATTGGATCATTTAATTCTGAATAAGCATTACATAATTCTACACCAGCACAGTATGATTCAAACCTTTCTAATAGACGATTATTTTTTCTGTTCTTTTTGCATAAGGGAGTTGAACCTCTTGGATGGTTAATTATATGTATTGGCTGAACAAGATGATCTTCACAAAACTCTTCAAAAATTAACTCAACTGCATAACCCCAATTAAGTTCTCCTTCATATTCAATTCCTTTTTCATGAACATAATTCATCACTGTTTTATCATCCATCTCTAGAACATCAATACCAACAAATTTCTTTATTGCATCAGGAATACTTAATCTTTCCCAAGGCGCTTTGAAATCCAATTCAACTTCTTTCTCAGTTCCATCTTTTAATTTTAATTTATGTTTAACTTTTGTTGTTCTGTTAACTTTTTTGCAAGCATACTCCCAGCATTCTTCCATAACTTTCATTACAGCGTCATAATCCGCATATGCTTCATAAGATTCTAACATTGTAAACTCAGGATTATGAGATTTATCTACACCTTCATTCCTAAAATTCTTACAGATAGTATAAACTTTTTCAAATCCACCAATGAGCAATCTCTTTAAGTAAAGTTCAGGGCTTATTGAAAGGAACATTTTCATATCCCATGCATTTATGTATGTAACAAAAGGTTTTGCTTTTGCACCCCCATAAAGTGTTTGCAACAAAGGAGTTTCAACTTCCATAAATCCTTTACTATCAAAAAATTCTCTGACAGCTTTAATGATTGCAGTTCTTTTTTTGAAAACTTCTCTTACTTCAGGATTCATAATTAAATCAAGATATCTTTTTCTATATCTTAATTCTTTATCTTGAATTCCATGATACTTTTCAGGCAAAGGTCTTATTGCTTTACATAACAACTCAAATTCCTCGACCTTGATTGTAACTTCTCCAGTTTTAGTTTTGAAAACTTTTCCAGTTACACCTAGAAAATCTCCTAGATCAATTAACTTAAGTAAATCGTATTTTTCTTTACCAACATTGTCTTGTCTAAAATATAATTGTAATCTTTCAACACCATCAGAGATTGCAAGGAACGATGCTTTGCCCATTTTTCTTAATGCAACAATTCTTCCTGCAACACTAAATTTATCTTCAGTACTTTCTTCTTTTTTTAGTTTAGCATACTTTTCTTTGAGGCTTTTATTATCAATAGTTTTCTTAAATGAGTAAGGATAAGGTTCAATTTCTTTCTCCTTTAGTGTTTCGAGTTTCTTTAGCCTTTCAGCTATCAAATTGTTGAAATCTTCTATTTCACCATATTTTTCATTTATTTTACTGTTTTCTTTTTCCATAATAGCACCTAAGCCCTTCTTTTTATTATAGAGACAAAATCTAATTTAAAAATATTCTCAAAAAAATCCGTTTTAAAGCCATAATAATCCCTAATTACGGTAAGTTTTTTAAAGTCAGGAGCCAATATTTAAACTACAATGGTAAAATCAAAATCTAAAATAAAAGCTAAAAAACCTGCAAAGGTGGTACAAAAAAATGAACCTAGTAACTTACATAACCAACTTAAGAGATCAAGCATAGCGGCAATTATCTATGCTGCATTAATTCTTCCAGTTTTAATGATTGCACCAATAGCAACTCAAACGATTTGGTTAAAAATAATAACAGTGGTTTTAGTTGTATTAACAACATTGTTATTTATCTGTATGATGAGAGCATTCTGCGGTCTAACAAAAAAATGGAAACATAAATTTGCAAAAATTATGACTAAAGCAATGGTTATTCTAGCAATAATTATTGCAATCCAAAATATCCTATCAATCTTTGTTAATCTAGGAGGAAATTTATTATCTATGATCCTTAGTATATTAACAGGCGTAGTATTTGTTATGTTTGGAATTGGGCTTATACATCTTAAAAAGAAAGCAGGTAGTTTAATTAAAGCTTTAGGAATAATTTTTATAATATCAGGGATATTTAGTGCTTCACTAATATTGTTAATATTAACACCTGCACTTGTAATTGCAACTACAGTCATACAAGCAGTATTATTCCATGATTTAGCAAAGAAGTATTAATAAAAGAAAATATTTTTTTTTTTTTATTAATAAGCATTAAATTTCCAAACTGTTTTTTAACATCTTCTTAATGTGTAATGATTCAGAATAAATCCACTGTATTCCTCTTGGACCATAAATTATTTTACCACTTTTGAAAAGATATTCTAAAATTATTTGCAGAGTCTTATGCATAACTTGTTTTGGTAATTTTCTTTTTAACTCAGAAATCTTTATTGGTACATCACTTTTTTTCTTTAAAAAACTTTCAACCATTAAAATAGTGCTAAGATTAGGATATCTA
>CAYZNE010000015.1:0-13374 GCA_964478955.1 uncultured Methanosarcinales archaeon | reverse complement strand
CTTCTTACTTTTTCTGAATTTTTTTAAAGCTAACGTTCTGACATCCTCAACTTCTCCCTTCAGATTATTAAGGAAAGTTTCTAATGTATCATATTCTTTAGCTAAGTTAATGTTTAATTTATGTATTTTATATTTCATATTATTACCCTTATTATTTTATTAATTCTTCAAATTCCTCTCTAAAATATTTCAACGCAGTTAAAATATGGTTTCCAGATGATTGTCCTAAACCACAAAATGAAGTTTTATTCATAAAAACTGCAAGCTCTTCAAGCATCTTAATATCTTCAACTGAACCAGTGCCATCAACTAACTTATTTAATAATTGCAAAACTCTAAAATTTCCTTCTCGGCAAGGAGTGCAGTGACCACAGGATTCATGAACAAAGAACTCTGCAATATTCTTACATAATTCAGGAATACTTCTGCTTGTATCAACAAATATTATTGTGCAAGAGCCAAGCATTGCACCTAACTTTTTAATTGATTTAATATCTAGTTTAGTTTCAGGATCAAAAGAAATGCAACCACCTGCACAACCAAAAAATATTGCTTTAATCTGTTTTTTAAAATGACAATGTTTAATTAAAGCACCTAGTGATGTTCCAAATTCTAATTCATAAACACCAGGATTTTCAATATCACCAGATAAAGAAAACAAACGCAGGTGTTTCCATTTTCCATGTATAATTAAAGGCAGATTACTCAAAGTCTCAACATTATCAATACAAGTTGAATAACCGAATACACCATATTCAGCTGGATAAGGAGGCTTATGTCGAGGTTCACCTCTTTTTCCCTCAATGGAGTTCATAATAGCTGTTTCATCTCCACATACATAAGCTCCTTCACCCATGAAAACATCAAGTTGTAGATTAATTTTTTTTAACTGTTTCCTATATTTTTTAATGACTTTTTCAAGATCATGTTTAAGATATTCATATTCTGCCCTAAGATAAATATAAGCTCTTTTAGCACCAATAATATATGAAGCAATAGCAATTCCTTCAATTAATAATCCAGGGTTTTCCTGCATAATAAATTTATCTTTAAAAGTTCCTGGTTCACCTTCATCTGCATTACAAATAAGAACTTTTTCTTTTTCAGCTTTTCTTGTAAGTTCAAACTTTATAGAAGTAAGAAAATTAGCACCACCCCTACCATGAAGTCCAGAATCTCTAATTGCTTCTATAACTTCTTCAGGTTTAAGCTTTAAAGCTCTTTCAAATGATTTAAATTTAGTTTTTCTTGTTATTTGCATTTTCTTTTATCGGGTTAAGCTTTAGTGCACACCCTATGGTTTCGATGTCAATCAAAGATTGACCGCGTGCCAATAATCTTTGATTATTGTGCATTACGAGATTTTTAGCGAGTTTATGAGCATCCAAAAATTTCTGTTATTTGCATTTTCTTAAAATTTTGTTTAATTTTTCTGTTGTTAGTTTAGTATAAGGAACATCATTAATTAAAATAGCTGGAGATTCATTGCAACAACCTATGCAAGAAGTATATTCAATTGAGAACTTACTATCTTTTGTTATTTCACCAACTTTTATTCCAAGAATCTTTTCTAATTCTTCAAATATATTTGTTGATCCTTTAAGATAACATGAAGGTGAATGACAAACTCTAATAACATACTTACCTTTAGGTTTATGGCTAAGAAATGAGTAAAATGTTATAACTTCATATATTTGAATACTAGAAATACCTAATTTCTCAGATAACTTCTTAACATCATCTTCAGAAATATAATTATTCTTTTTTTGAATCTCACTAAGCTGCATTAATAGTAATTCAGATGATTTTTTTGATAGAATTAAATTATCTCCCATTCTCACGCCCTTTCATAGACACATTGCAATATGAGTTTTATAAAGCTTTTGAATAAAAGAAATATAATATTTTAAAGTGTCTTTCTTATTAATAATATTAGAAAGGTTTATAAGTAAATTACCAGTCTGTTCTTATGGAAGAGTAGAGAATAAGTGATATATATGGCCAAGAAAAAACTTAATCCTAATTATACCAGAAAGAACAAAAAGAAAAGAAGATTTGACCCAGAAAAAAAAACGGAACAAGTTAAATTTAAGGATCAGCTTTCTGCAATAGAAACAAAAATTCTATTTTTAATTGAAGAAAATCCTAATCTTGTCAAAAATCCTAATCAAATAATAACAGACATTAAAGATGATAGTGGTTATGGCCCACCACTAACACAAGTTACTGAAATTATTGATTATTATAATAGTTTGCACCCAAAACATGAAATTGAAACTATTAAAAAGCCTGGTTCTAAAATGTTTGTCCCTACGCAAATTAACCCTTCTAGAGGTAAAGAAATAGAGCACAAAAATATTAATATTGATGAATTGATTCCAACACTATCAGGAAAAAAACAAGAAATTGTTTCAGCTTTGTATGATGCAATCCAATTAGGTCAAGAGTTTGAAAATGATGAAAAGGTTTTCCAACTTTTAGTTAAAGAAAATGTTTATGATGAAGAGAAATTTACTGCATTTTATCAAATGAAGCGTTTGCTTAAGAAACAAGGTATTATTTTTGATTATAAAAATTCAAAAATATATAATTACACTAATACAGGTTATAAAGAGCCAGATTTTCCTAAAGCAAGTGAAATTGCTGCACTTTATTTAAGTAATCCTGATAAATATTCTTATAGTATTATGTTAATAGAAGAACTGAAAAAAAAGTTTAAAGCTTTTAATAAGGATGAGCTTATGAATCTAATTGAATCTTATAATAACTCAGAAAAATCAGAAGATAAAAAAATTCAACTCAAAAGAGGTAGATTACCAAATAAATATAAATTAGAACTAGAATCTCAAGACCAATCACAACAAATTAAACCAGAAAAGGTTAATCTTGAAAAAAAAATCGATTAAACTGTTGTTAAACCGGAAATAGAACATGAGCTTAATACTCCTGATCATAACAATGTGTCACATCAAGAAACCGAAATCTGGACTAAGCGTTGGTTTGCTAACAAATATGTTCATGATATCTATGAACAACTTCTTTTATATGTACTTAAGGCAAATGGTATAGCCGGCAGATTTAAAGGTTTTCTTAATATAGGGGATAATGGTAATAAGGTGTATTTTTCCTTTTTACATTATTACAATAAAGATCAAATCTTAGCTATTGATTCTATAAAGGACTTTGAAGATCCATATTATTTTAAAAAAATGGCATTAGTAAAAGAATTTCCAGATATAACATATATTGTTTTCACACATGAAGACCTTAAAAATCCTCCTAAGGCATTTGAAGAGAAGTTTAAAAATTTTAATATGAAGGAATATATTTAATTCTAGATAGCTTTATATATAGCTTAAACTTATCTATTTATTCTGGGCTCGTGGTCTAGTCCGGTATGATGCCACCCTGACTTGGTGGATATCCCCAGTTCAAATCTGGGCGGGCCCATATTACACTTATGAATTATTGTTGATTTTCAGTGATTCTATTAATCAAAAATGCTTGAAATAGGTTAATTCATGTCCTTATTTATAAATAGTGTATACTAAACAATAGAAAACTATATAAACTTTGAAACTCAAAAGTAATAACAAGGTCTTTTTAAAACAAACACAAAGTTTAAAAACCCAAAACCAAATAAACTACCCCTACAAAACAAAATGGCTACAAAAAAAGAGATTGAGTATGTCATCAACGAGACATTTGGCCCTGAAGCTCTTCCTATCGCATTATACCTAATCAATAAAGAAAATATATCAGAATTTGTAATAGCAAAGGATCTGAGTATTGAAATCCACAGGATTAGGAAGATATTCTATAAATTACTAGAAGACAATATAGTAGTATTTACTAGGAAAAAAGACAAAATTAAGGGTTGGTATATCTGCTATTGGTCGCTAAACACCCCAGAAATACCTTATATTGCAAAGAAAATAAAGAAAGCAAAGGTAGAAAAGCTTAAAGAAAGATTAGATCAAGAAACAACTGATGATTTCTATATGTGTAGAAACGCCTGTACAAGAATGAATTTTGATAATGCATTTGAACTAAACTTTAAATGTCCTGATTGCGGTGAAATTATGAATCAACAGGATAATCAAAGAACTAAGGAATTCTTAGCAAAACGTATTGCAAAGCTTGAGAAAGAAATTGAAGCAAATATTCTTTCTAGAAAGCCTAAACAAAAAAAAGAACCGGCTGAAGATCCTAAAACAAAAGACAAGTCTTTTGGTCATTCAACAAAGTTGAATAAACCTAAAAAAGTAAAACCAAAGAAAACAACAAAAGGCAAACCTTTTGAGCATTCAACAAAGTTGAATAAACCTGTGAAAAAAGTTGAAAAGACAAAAGCAAAAAAGAAGAAAGTAAAAAAGGTAGTTAAAGCTAAGAAACCAACAAAGCCAAAAAAAGCGAAACCTGCTAAAAAGGTTGAAAAACCAAAGGCAAAAAAGAAATTTTCTCTTTTCAGGAAAAAGAAAAAATAATTCTATCAAAAGATTTAAAAGACAAGCACACTATCTAGTTTTATGACCAAAAAAATTCTTGTATTTGGCGATAGTATTGCCTGGGGAGCATTTGACACAGAATTAGGTGGATGGGTCCAAAGATTAAAATTATTCGGATTTGGAAATAATTTTAATGTCTATGATTTTTCTGTTTCGTCAAATGACAGCAAAGGAATCTTATTCTCATTAGAAGAAGATATTAATAAAATAAAAAGAATTGAACCAGCAGAAGAATACGCATTTATATTTGCAATAGGAACAAATGATGCAGCATACTTTAACAATAAAGAAAATAAAACAACTTCAAAAGAAGAATTTAAATCGAATCTCAAAAAAGTAATTGAAATCTCAAAAAAATATACAAAAGAAATCATTTTTGTTAGTATAGCTGGGGCAGATTATTCTAAAACGCAACCGATTCCTTGGACGCAGGGAATTTATTACACTGAAAAAGATTTTAAAGAATACAACCAAATAATTGAAGAAGTCTGTAAAGAAAAAAACACAATATATCTTTCAGTGTATGGAATTCTAGAAAATTCTGATTTTGAAGATGGATTACACCCTAATTCTAAAGGACATGAGAAAATATTTCAAAAAATAATTACTTTATTCTAGGCAAACCCCAATGAACTAATGCTGCAATCACAATTATTACTATCCAGAAAAATAAAACTTCGATCTTTCTCAATGCAAATAATGCAATGTTTGCAAGTAGAAGAATAATTAATAATATTGATAATGCTTTTTTTATAGTGCTCATTTTTCTAACTCTACCTTCCAATTATCTATCTTTCTATTAAATCCCAAACTGATTTGTTTACCTTTAATCTTTTCATCAGATTTAAACTCACAAGATGTGGTTCCTGTATGACTAATACTACCTGCACCAACCTTAATCTTAAGATTATCTTCAAATTCTTTAATGCTCAGATCATCTGGTAGTTGCAAGAATAATTCTATTCTGTCAGACTTATTCATTT
This sequence comes from uncultured Methanosarcinales archaeon, assembly GCA_964478955.1. Classification (GTDB taxonomy): domain Archaea; phylum Nanobdellota; class Nanobdellia; order Woesearchaeales; family CAYZNE01; genus CAYZNE01. The sequence goes on along the minus strand of CAYZNE010000015.1, from coordinate 7,883 downwards.
CAGCTTTCTTTCTTAAAGATTGTACTCTTCTAGTTATTTCTCTAGCAAAGCCTTCATTCATAAGATTTTCAGGAATTTCTTTTTCTAAGTAAACATTACCAATGCTTGAACCAGCAACTGCATGCGTTTTACAAGTTTCAGTAATATTAAATAATTCTTTACCTAACTCTATTGGTTTATCATAAACTGTTGAAGAATAAACTATACCTTGCTCAAAAGCATTAGCGATTTCATCTTCTTTTCCTTTAATTGCTGTAAGGTAGTCACCTGTTTGTGCACCGTATTTTACCCCAAATTTACGATAATCTGGTTTAACCGTTAAGTTGATATCTGGTTTCTTAAAATCAATCTCTTTAACATTTAATTGAGTTTTAATTATTTTTTTAAATTTATTTACAACTTCTTTTTTATCTGTGTCTATAGATAATACTTTGTGGGGCCATCTAGCACCTGATTTAATTATATCTCTAGCATGCAATCCCGCTTCTATGATACTAAGACCTATTTTAAACTCTTTTTCAAATTCAGCGTCAATAAATTTCTCATCAAACTTAGACCAAAATTCTAAATTAATAGATTCTTCATTAACAAATTCCTTCTCAACAAAGTTCTGATAAATCTGTTCTGAGATAAAAGGACAAACAGGATTTAGCAATTTAACTGTTTCATAGAGAACAGTAAACAAAACATCTAAAATCTTTTTCTTCTCATCATCAGAACCAAGAGCCATACTATCTCTGTTTAATTGAATATAAGTTCTAGATAATTCTAAAAATAATTCTTCAACTTCTTTAGGAATCTGATCAAGATAGTAGTTATCAAATTTTTCTGTAACTGATTTAATAGTTGAGTGCAATCGGCTCATAATATATTTAGAAGAAATATCTAAATCAGCGTCAACAACTAAAGAAGGTTTAACTCCAATCTCATCTGTATAATTAATTATTAATTTATGGACATTCCAAAGAATCATTAAATTTTTGTATGCAAGTTCTGCTTCTAACCAAGAAAAATTAATATCCTGTCCTGCCTTAGTTCTTGACATATAAAATCTTAAAGTATCTGAACCATATTTATCTGTTAGTTCTTCAGGTTTGATAACATTACCAATGGACTTAGACATCTTTACACCATCAACATCTGTTAACATACCATGCATATAGCACGCCTTAATAGGACATTTATCAAATGCGAGTGTTGAAGTAATCATTAAAAGATTAAACCAACCACGAACTTGTTCTCTTGCCTCAAGAATAAAATCTGCAGGGAAAAACTTATCAAAATTTTCTTTTGTTTTAGGATAATATAAGGAGTTCCAAGAAGCAACTCCTGCATCAATCCAAACATCAAGAATATCAGGAAGTCGTATCATTGTTCCAGAAGAACACTTTCTACATTTCCATTTAATTGAATCAATCCAAGGTTTATGAAGATCTCCAGGAAGTTTATCTGTTTTTGTTTCTAATTCTTCTCTACTGCCAATAACTTCTATTTGATCACACTTATCACATCTCCAAATAGGAATAGGGGTTCCCCAGAATCTTTGTTTAGTAATAGAATTATCTCTCAGATTTTCAAGCCAAGAGGCAAAAGCATTTCCCCCTGTTTTTGGAACCCAATTTGTTTGTTTATGAAACTCAAGCATTCGCAGCTTAAGATCTTCAACTTTAAAGAACCATTGCTTAGTTGTTCTAAAAACAACAGGAGTGCTGCATCTTTCACAAGTTGCATAATCATGAACATAATCTTCTTTAGAAATAATTGCATTAATCTTTTCTATTGCTTCAATAAACTTTTTGTCGTCAACCTTTGCAGTTAAACCAACAAAATCTGAATATCCTTCGACAAACTTTCCCTGTTCATCAATAGTATTAAATGGTGGCAAACCATTTCTATGACCTATTTCATAATCTTCAGGACCACACCCTGGTGCAGTATGAACAAGACCTGTTCCAGAATCCAAAGTAACAAATTCATTACTCAATAAAATTGAATGAGACTTTTCATATTTAGCATCAATATCTGCTAAATCTTTTATTTCATTTGCCCAAAAGTGATGGTATTTTTTTCCTTCAAGAGTCTTGCCAACAAAAGTATCAACAATCTTATACTCTAATTCTGTTTTTTTCATAACAGTTTCAACTAACTCTTTTGCAATTACCCAGAATTCTTTTTTACCATTAACATCAACTTCTAATTTACTATATTCAAACTCAGGATGAACCATTATTCCAAGATTAAACGTAATAGTCCAAGGAGTTGTAGTCCAAATTATATAATAAAGATTTTCATTTTCTTGACTTTGAAATTTAACATAGATACTTTGGTCAACTAATTGAGTATATTCCTGCTCATGTTTGGCAAGTGCAGTTCCACAGTCTCTACACCAAGTTGTAGTTCTAAGACCTTCATACAATCTCTTTTTCTCATGTGCCGTTTTTATAAGAAACCAAACACCATCAATATACTCTTGTTCAATAGGCTTATATGCATTCTCATGATCCATCCAAACACCCATATCCCATAAATCTTGATTCATCTGCTTTGCAAAACCAGTTGATAATTTTATACACTCTTTGGCAAAATTTTCAAAACCAAAATTTTCAATATCTTTTTTTGTTTTTAGATTATGTAATTTCTGAACAGCTTTTGCAGTCGGAAGCCCATGCATATCATAACCGCCACGATCCCACACTTCAAACCCCTGCATTCGCTTATATCGAATTATGAAATCTTTCATAGAATTATTCCATGCGTGGGCTATGTGAAATTTACCAGAAGTATAGGGTGGACCTTGCAAAAAGTAAAAGGGTTTGCCATTTTCAGATTTTTTGAAAATAATTTTAGATTTAGGATAAATCTCTTTGTTCTTCCAAAATTCCAGGATGTTTTTGTGTGTCTCTGGCCCATATTTCCCTAAATCCATATATTCACCTAATTAGCTGTTATATTAGGGTGAGCAATAGTTGATTTATTAAGTTTTTGATGAAATTTCTAATATATTGATTAATATATATGTTAGGGTATATAATGAAAACTTTTATAAAGAATTAAGTTTTCGACAAATTATGGCAAAAACAAATTTTAATTTATTGTTTAGGGAAAAACCAGCAAAATTGCTACTAATTCTCGTCAATACACAAGTGGAAATGTATGCATCAACTGTTGCAAAAAAAATAGATTGCACATACAGTCACATTGTTAAGATATTGCAAGAGATGGAAAGCGATGGTATGGTAACTTTCAAAAAGAAAGGAAGATTAAAAATAATCACTCTAACTAAGAAAGGAGAAGATATTGCCAAAAGCATTAATGTTATTGATAGATTACTTAAATAAGGTGGAATAAATGGTCGAAGAAAAAAATATGTCTAAAGAAGAAAAAATTGGTTTTCATAAAGGAGCATTATCAACTCTAGCTAAAGAAAGACAAGAACTAGCAAGAATCCTTGGCATTGTTGAAGAAATAATGAAGATGCATATTGCTGCATTAAAAGAAGAAGGTATTGATTTAGAATCAGAAGCAGCAGGTCTTGTTTCTCAAAACAATCAAGCTGACGAAAACAACAACAAACCTCCAATCGATGAGTTAATTTAATTTTTTATTATTTTATTTTTCTAAATGTTTAGTACATCCAATAACATGAACTTTATGTTTATTATCTTCTTCAATATCAATAATTGATACAGACGCATTAGATAATTTATCAAAAAGATCATTATCAAACTCGTTTTTTCCAGAAAGAATACCTAATATGGCTGTTTTTATTGCACCATGACAAATAACCATAATGAGTTCATTTTTATGTTTACTATAAACTTCATCTAAAAAAGCCTTAGCTCGAAAAAGCATTTCTGGATCTTTCTCAACATCTTCTGGAGCAGTATTCCAATCAATAACTAAACTTTTAATTGGTTTGCCTGTTAAAGCACCTAAATCTCTTTCTCTAAGTCTTTTATCTAAATTTAATTTAAGGTTAGGATGATACTTTAAAATTTCCTTAGCAGTATCAATTGCCCTTTGTAAATCACTAGAATAAATTGCATCAATTTTATCATCTTTGAATCTTAAAGCCAATTTTTTTGCTTGTTCAATACCTTTGTCTGTTAATTTCCCATGGCTTTGACCTTGAAAAATCATCTTAACATTCTCAACAGTTTCCCCGTGCCTAGTAAGGATAAGTTTCATTTGCTGTTCACACCTATTATTTTTTCTATTATTTCTTTAATTAAATTATCAACATCTATTTTATCTTCTTCTCTCTGAATTTTTTCAACAGTAGAAGTGGTTGCAGGTTTATCAGGTAAAAAAGGACAACCTCCTTTAAACTTAAGATTAATATCATAAGTTCCAACTTTTCTCGCAAGACTTATTATTTCATTTTTATCAAAAGTTAGAAGCGGACGCAAAATTTTATTCTTTGCAAGAAAAGAAACAACTTCTAAATTAGGAATTGTTTGTGTTGCAACCTGTGCAATATTATCCCCTGTAACTATGAAATCACAACCTTCTTTTTCACATAATTTATCTGCAACACGCATCATAATTCTCTTACAAAAAATACATTGATACCTAAAATGACACTTTTCAGTGTAGGCATTATGAGAAATAGAATGATCAGCAAAATAAAGTTTTGTTATTCCAACAACTTTTGCAAGTTCAATTAAATCTTTTTTGTAATTCTCATCTAAAACCTTATTGTAAAAGTTTAAGCCAATTATCTCTATGCCTTTTTCTGCACAAAGATATGCTGCAACAGGACTATCGATTCCTGAACTAAATAAGACTATTGCTTTCATATTATTACAGAATGCCTTATTCTTTAAATAATTAATGAAAACCTTTTTAATGTAAAATACCTATTTAATCTTATATGACCAATCAAAGACAGAAGCTATTTGCAAAGATATTTCTTATAGTCTTAATTATTCTATTGATGTTCTCAATCATAGTCCTTATAAGCTATGAAAATTCATACAAAAGAAACACGATCCTTATTGACAATGGGCACATATTAAACAGAACCAATCAAGGGCCCCTAATTGATCCTGCACCAGAAGAAACTAATCATAATATTTTCCAAAAAATTAGTAATGTATTTAAACCAGATGAAGTTGAAGAGCCAACAGAGACAATTGTAGAAACTACAACACATACTGAAGGAGATCTTTCAATAAGCATAAATCCTATAGAAGATCAAACACTTAAAGGGCTAATAAGTATTGAGATACATGAATATCCAGAACTTTCAGAAGAAATCCTAATCATGATTAGCCCAAAATATACTGAAGATCCAATAAATAACGAACAAAGTTTGATTGAATTTATTGATTATCCATTTGATGCAGAGTTTGTGTTTGATTCTGAAGAATTTGATAATGGAGAGTATGAACTTCGGATTGCAGCAACATATGAAAATGCACCAGAGCAAAATCCCTGGCTTGAAGTTATAAACATAGACATTCTAATAATAAATTAAGTTCTAATAGCCTCTATTAAAGAAAAGTTTTTAAAATATAGGTACGAATATTCTCTATAATGAGAAAAATTGGATTTAAGGAATTTGTTCTAGTGTTTTCTATATTACTTTTGCTATTTAATTTAACATTATTTGGAATTTCTCTAAATGAACAAAACTTCTTTAAGTTTAGCAAATATACTGCTAAAAGCACAAGCGCACAAATAACTTTCTGTATCAAATCCCCTAATATAATGGGGGATGTAGGGGAAATGTGTGGAACAAATCTAACACTTCGAACTAATCAAACTTTTTATTGTCCATTAAACTACACTGTTGCAGACCCGAATAATTTATATTTCTCATCAAGATTTGTCACAAGCCCAGAGTTGTTTGTAGTCAACAATACAAATAGGACTATAAGTTATATAACAAATCATTCTAGCTGGGGAAATCATTCATCTGTGATTACTGTTGATGATGATTCTTGTGGGGTGCATGAATTAACAGATTATGAATATGATTTTACACTTAATTTTGTTAATACCCCGCCAGAATATTATAAACAAATTCCAAATGTAACCATGGAGGAAAAACAAACACTAATCGCATATTCTCTAGATGATTATTTTAGAGATATTGATGACCAACCTTTAACTTATAGTGTTCTTAGCTATAACATTGGAGCAATAACAGTTAATATAATACCTGGAACTAGCGAAGTGACCATAAGAACTTTTGATAATGTTTGTGGAGACTATACCATTACATATATGGTAGAAGATACATATTTTACAACCTCTATAAGTAATCCTTCACCAAAAGTAACTATTAACTGCCCAGATACACAAGATGAAAGCTCCTCATCGAGTGGAGTAGTAAGATCTACACCTTGTGAAGAACAATGGACTTGCCTAGAATGGAGTGATTGTTATCCTCCTAACCCAGATAAACCAGAATATGTTACAGGGTATCAAAAAATGACTTGTTATGATCAAAACAGTTGTGATCCTGATAACTATAGAACAACAAGATTTAGAGAATGTGAGTATCGTTATCCTGCAGATTGCTATCCTGAATGGGAATGTACAGACTGGACCCCCTGTAGATCAGATAGTACAAAAGAGCGTGCATGTTTTGATTTAAATGAATGCTCATTAGAAGACCAAATAAGATTTGGAATCCCTGAAATAGTCAATTTCTGTGTTTATGCAGAAAGTTGTAGTGATGGAATAAAAAACAATAATGAATTGGGGGTTGATTGTGGGGGATTATGTGAACCTTGTACAACAATTGAATCACCATCAATTATTTTTGATTCAAATAGGGTGCTTAGTTGGTTCATTGGAATCTTAATTGCTATAATTGTCATAATTTTAATTGTTTATAGAATTTTCAGAAAACAAATCAAAAGGTTTTTCTCTAAATTAATTTGGATGCTTGTTAAAAAAGCAGACAGACAAATTTATCTTGGAGGTAAAGAAAAAGAATTAATCTTGAAAGAAGTGCAGACCTATGAAAAAATGCTCTTAAACAGAATTGAAAAGAATAAACTTACAAATTCTGAACTAAATGAATTAGAATCAGGACTATTTACTTTATTTAGAAAGTCATTTGGAGAAATGCTAGACCTTGCTTTTGAATCTACAGAAGAGCAATTTATGGCAAAGATAAAAAAGCTAGAAACAACACAAGAATTTAGAGAGATGATAATAACTCTTACAGAAAGATTTATCAGACTTGAAAGAGAAGGAAGAAAGGAAGTTGATGGAAGAAAAGAAATATTCTCAGACATTGATGAAATAATACTTGATTTTAATACATTAAAATTCTTTATATTTAACATAAGTGATAAAATAGATTTGAATAAATTTAAAGATATAAAACTCAAAACAAAACAAAGTAAGAATGAATTATTTAGTATTATTAACAAAACAAATAAAGCATATATTCATCTTCAACACTTAAATGTTAAAGAAGGTAAAAATGTTTATTTAGAGATAATTAATTTATATGAATCACTTGATGAAAAAGATAAAACAAAAATATATGAACTAACATCAACATTATTCAAGGTTTTAACATATGTTAGTTCGCATCTTAATCTATAAAATAGAGGTTATATATAAGAAATCTTTTTAAATAAATATCACTAAATCAAGCTTAATGGATGTTTTAATATATTTAACAAGCATTGCAGTTGTCCTTTTGATTGGATTATTAATATCAATATTATCTAATAAATTAAGAATCACAAACATCCTGCTTCTGATATTTGCAGGAATTGCATCAACATTTATTAAATATAAAGGAGAAGCAATATTTCAGTTCTCACCAGTATTTCTTGTATCTATAGCAATACTTGCTTTAGTAATGATAGTATTTGATGGTACATCAAGAATGAAATTCAAAGATATTGATGTAA
>CAYZNE010000014.1:0-13903 GCA_964478955.1 uncultured Methanosarcinales archaeon | reverse complement strand
GAGTACTAGGAATAAAAGATAAGAAATCTTTATCACCTTCAGAAGCATAAAAAAGTGCAGAGTTTATTAAACATCTATATAAAACAAAAGCTTTAAAACTATCCATTACATTTTTAAGCCCACCTTTTTTATGATACCATTCCAACTTAATTCCAAAAGGTGTCATTAAATTAATTAAATCATGTCCAAACATACGAGATGAAAGCACTATCTCAGAAATATCATTAAATGAATCAGGATTAATTTTATTTAAATCATGAATTACACTAGCCATAATCCAACCAATATTATTTATCTTATTAACTTTATCTACATCAAGAATATCAAAAAGAACATCATTAATATTTTCTTTAGTTAAAGGAGCTTTAAATCCAAAATTGTAAGGATCTTTTAAAGTTAAAACTTGCTTACCATAAAAGTCAAGAAATAAGCTTTTTAAAGAGTCTTTTCCCATATAAAATCACTTAAATTATTCCTCACCCCATAAGACCAGAATTAAATAGTGTATTTAAAACTTTGCATTGATTAGTTATTTCTTCAAAACTTCTAAACCAGGCAACTTATCTCCTGCAAGTAATTTAAGCATTGAACCACCACCAATGCAAATATGATTGATTCTATCTTCAACATTAACTTCTCTAAGAATCTCTTCTGTGTCACCACCACCAATTAAAGTAAAAGCATCTAAAGTAGAAATGAACTTAGCAATACATTCTGAAGATTTTGCAAACTCTTTTACCTCATAAAATCCCAAAGGACCATTCCAAATTATTGTTTTTGCAGAAGCCAAAATCCGCTTATAGGATTCAATTGTATTTAAACCAATATCAAGAACATAATCATTTGATTCAACATCTCGAACTTTTTTGTAAACCAAATCTTCAGCAGATTTTTTCTTAGAGCATGCAAAATCGAGCGGATAAACAATCTTTTCATTGTCAGCAATCTCTGCCAACTCTTCCATATTAGGATAATCATAAATTATTTTACCCCTATAAAATCCTTTAGATTTTAATAAATCTATAACAGTTGCACTCCCCAATAATATTTTATCAACTTTTGAAAGCATTTCTTTTATTATAGGAAGCTTTGTTTCCATCTTTGCTCCACCAAGAATTAGAACTTTAGGTGACTCTTTATTATCAATATTTAATGCTTCTAATTCTTCAACAACCCTTAGCCCTGCAAATGCAGGTAATATTTTTGCAACACCAGTTATTGAAGCATGATCTCTTGTCATTGTACTGAAGCAGTTGTTTACAAAGACATCTCCAAGCGCAGCAATTTTTCTTGCAAAATCTTTATCATTACTTTTTTCTTCTGCAAAAAACCTTGTATTTTCAAAAAGTATTATTTTTGTATCAGGTAGATTTTCTCTAGAAATCTCAAAATTTTCAATAAACCCTATTTCTTGAGCAAGTAATTCTTCAAAGCTTCTACGAACAGGTTTAAGAGACTTGTCTTGCTCAATACCCTTTGGTCTACCTAAATGACCAATAATCAAAACTTGTCTTGCGCCATTTGCTAGAATATGATTTATTGTAGAAAGATTGGCTTTTAATCTATTATCAGACTTAACTATTCCATTTTCTATTGGAACATCAAGTTCAGCCCTAAGTATCACAACTTTATCATTAAAGTCACAATCATAAACAGTTTTTACTTTCATATAACCTCTTATTATTACTTAATAAGCTTTTTTATTAAGTTTTTCAATTCCGCAGCCGCTTTTTCAGGATGGTTATTAGGATTAAAAATTTTAAAGTCAGATTTATTCTTTACAATCCTATGTTCTTTTGCAAATCTAACAAACCTTGAAAACATATTCCAATTAAGTCCATCTCTTTTTAGATAATCTCTGAAATAACAAAACAAGTTTTCTCTATAAATTCCAATGAAATATATTTTAAATTGGTGTTTAATTTTTTTATATTCAAAGGTTACAGTATGATTCTTAGAATTGTAATTATATTGTTTTTTAGTTCTAATATTTTTCATAGCAACAATATCCATTTGCTTAAATGCAAAACTTTTTTTTAAAACCTTAATAATTGATTCAAGCTGAGTACCATAATAATTCTCAAGATGAAAGTCATATTCAAATAACTCCTTCTTCTTAATCATACTCTCAAATTTTTCTTTAGAAATGCATATTCGAGTATTTTTATATTCAGATTTTCTTGATTTTCTAGATGTAGTTGAAGGAACAAAATTAATTTTTAAAGTTTTATTAACAATAGCAGGAACAAGATCTTTGCCTGATGCACCTGAAGGACCATTTAGAACAATAAAAGGATATTTATATTTTACAATTTTATTTGTCATACAACAAAATTGCATTCAACCATTTTAATAGTTATTCTTTTTTATAAGGAATATAAGTTATTTTTTGATTAAAAGGATTATAATTAATAGATAAAAATTCTTCTCTAAAGCTATGAAAATTATCATTTAAATATATATGAATAGGAATTTTCTTCTTTTTTATATATTTAGAAAAAGAGAATACTGTATTAGCAATATCTCTGAAATAATTGAACTTTGTTAAATTAGAACAACATTTCAAGTCTTTATGAAGACTTGGAAACTCAATTTTTGCAACTTCAGTTTTATTATTTAGTTTTAATATTTCTTTAGGATTAGTACTTTCTTGAATTATAATAGAACTATTACTTATTTGTATAGACATTTTTAGTTTAGTGGATGCAAAAAAGCTTACTTTACAATCATATGGATAGATTATATCATTAATAAATTCCCATTTAAAACCCCCAATTTTCTTTTTTTTAAAATCAGATACTAAGGAATTATACAAAGTTTTCTTGCCATAGAAAGATATTTTATAATTATTTGCTAATCCTAACTTAAAATAATTTGTTAAATGAGGATTATTTTCAATAAATTTTTCATACTCATTGTTATCCAATAATTCATACATATAGCTTAATAAGATTTTATTTTTTGAATATTTTGCGTTCGAAAACTCTTCTAACAACTTGATATATTCGTTAAATTCTAAAATATCACATTTCATAATCAATAGAAAACATTACGACTATTTAATTTTTACTATTCCAAAATAGTCCGAAAATGCTTCGGTTTAACGTCATTAAATAATTTAAACATAAGAATCAAACTACACCCATGATAAAAAGTCTCATTAAGTATCTAAAAAAGAAACAAGTAATCTATCAAGGATTTCAAACAACTAATTTTCCAAAAGATGATGAATTAAGAATAATATCAAAACTTATCTTTAGTTCAGGATTATCAATAGATGAAATTAAATCTATGAGATGGGAAAATATAACTGTTCTTGAAAATATATTATTATTAAACTACAAAGATAAAACAAAAGTTGCAATTGCATCAGAATATGCTATTGATGATCTTCTAAAACTCAAACACACAGATGAACAGGTTTTTCCTGAATGCAATAAATTAAGCACAACAATTTTAACAAGAAAAATTGATAAACATCTGACATTGGCAGGAGTAGAATTTAAAATAAATAATGTTAATTCTAAATGGCTACAGAAGAATTTCATAAACACAATTTATATTCCTAAAACCTCAGAAGAACTATTTAACAGACACATAATTAACAAAATACCTATTATAGAAAACTTAAACAAAAAAGAATTTCAAAAATTATTAGAAATAAAAAGCTTAATCTAATCTGCCTCTCGTTGAATCTAAGTATAATCTGATTGTACTATCTATCCGTAGGACCCACCCCTGACAACGCGCTAAAATATAAATAGAAAATCACAAAACTCGCCCTAAGGCAGATTTAATCTACCAAAACACCATTTAATGCTGCTTCTTGACCTGGTCTGTTTGTTATTTTTACAGAACCCTTATCAGTTTTAACAATAGTACCTTTTGTAAGAATATTTCTTCTAACATAATGTCTATTTGCAGGATTTGACATAACTGTTTCAAGTTTAGCTTTAATGTATTTTTTAGATTTAGAATCATAGACATTAATTACTTCAAGTTGCATAGATTTTGTCTTTAAATTACCACCAACAGTTCGAAGTTTCTTAACTTTTTTCTCACCTATTTTAGTAAGAATTGGCTTAGAACCAGATTTACTTAATCTTTTTGTCTCTTTAGACTTATACCTGCCACCAGTTGGCTTTCTCTTTGATCTACCTTGGATTATAACCATTTTATCATTGGAACTAGATTTTATTTATAAATGTTATGCAAACTGAAACTTCTCTAATTTGGAGTAAACTGGCCCTGCATTCGTTAAAATGCTTTGCATTAAGAAAAATGAATCTGTTGTAAAAGAAACAGTTATGTTATCAAGATCATTTAATTCTATTTTGTCTTTGAATCTTGCAATAGTTATATGTGCACTAAATTTAAAATCCAGCTTAAACCCCTTTTTTACAACAATTTTTCTTATTTGCTTTGCTAATTCTTGCAATTCGGCAGAATCAATATTTAAGAAAATCAATCTTGCAGCTTTTATATTTGGAAAAGCACCTAACCCTTTAATATTACAAAGAAAAGGTTTAAAATTATGAACAACAAACTCTAATTCTTTTTTCAAGAAATTTATTTGATTTTTCGATACAGTTCCAAGAAACGCAATGGTTATATGATAATTAACAGGATCAATTATTTTTACTTTTGTTTGAGTTTTTGCATAATCCAAAATATGGAATTTGTTAATTCGTTTAGAAAGAACTACCTTCTCGTCATCAGATAGATTTACTGAAATAAAAGTCCGCATCTTATTCTTTTGTTGGATTATCATTTATCTTATTCTTTGGGCAGAGTTCAAAAGAACATACTTTGCCTGTTATTTTACAAGTAAAACTCACAACCTTAGTAGAGTCTGACATTAATTTCTCTTCACAGTTCTCCCAGACCATTTGTTTCCAAGACATAACGTCTTTAAATTTTCTTGGAACAATCTTATGAAGTTTATCTAACTCTTTGTTTTCTAAATCTTCTAGAGTATCAAGATTTGATAACTCTTCAGATTCCATATCTTTTACAGTAAGAATATGCTTAATTTCAGTTTCTTCTAATTTTTCAATGTTATCAACAGTTTTTTTGATATCCTTTACAGTTTCCTTTATTTCATCTACTTCTTTTTGTAAATTTTCGTCCATAAACTAATTATTATAAAAAGATTTTAAAAATCTTATGATTATCAACCATTAGAAAGTCCAAAAAACCCAAAACTTCATTCAAAAAAATAAAGTTTTTAAGCATACTAAACTAAAATTAATAAAAAGAGGAATATAAATGACAAAAAATCATTTTGAAGATTTAAGGATTAAAGAACTCAAAATCCTATTAAATCTTTCTTCTAATCCAAAACAGTATATTTTAAGAAAAAAAGATTTCTATAAAAAACTAAAATTTGGAGATATTATTTTCTCAGTGAATTTCTCAACAAGGAAAGGTCTTGCTGCGAACGCCATTATGAAATTTACCAAATCAACAATAAGTCATGTTAAATTCTATTTGGGTAGGGGTAAAATAATTAATACCACATCATATGGGCAATTTGGAGCTTATGAACCGCTTAAAGACAAAAAAGAACAGGTTCTTGTTGTTTTAAGGGCAAACTTAACTCATTTACAAAGAAAAAAATTACATAGAATTGTAAAAAACATATTGGAAAGCAAACCACAATATAGTCTTAAAGGATTAATAGGTCATGGCGTATACAAAACTACTGGCTTTTTCCCTAATTGGTTAAGATCTAAAAAAAGCTTCTTTTGCTCGGAGTTTATATACGAATGCTATCTAAAAGCAGGATATAAATTAGGTAAACATACTCATAGTGAATTTGTTTCACCAATAGACTTATTTGAATCTAAAAAACTAAATATTGTTTGCATACTCGATGGTATAAATGGAGTCAATTTAACCAGGAAAACAAGAGATCCAAACAAAACAATACAAAAAGAATCTAAAAAATTATTATTAAGAAGATTAAAATAAACCATTCTAAAAATCCTCTTTTATAAAAAGATTTTAAAAAGATTGCGGATTATAACAGAAAATGGCAGTCTTATTAACGATAATATTAGCAACACTAATAGTTAGCTTAATTTCTCTATTAGGAGCTATAACCTTAGCTATTAAGAAGAATCTAATGAAAAAGTTGATGATGGGACTTGTTGCACTTTCAGCAGGTGCTCTTATTGGAGGAGCATTTTTACATCTAATACCTGAATCAATTGAAGAATTTGGCAGTAATATTCTAATATATGTATTAATAGGATTCACAGTATTCTTTTTAGTTGAGAAAATATTACATTGGAGACATTGCCATGAAATTGATTGCAAAATTCACAGTTTTGCGTATATGAGTTTATTAGGAGATGCAATTCATAATCTAATTGATGGGCTTATAATCGGTGTAACTTTTGTTATTAATACTTCACTAGGTATTGCTTCAACAATAGCAATCATATTACATGAAATACCACAAGAATTAGGAGATTTTGCAGTTCTTGTTCATGGGGGATTTTCAATAAAGAAAGCTCTGCTTGCAAACTTCTTAACTGCCTTAACCGCAGTTCTTGGAGGAATACTGGGATATTTCTTAATAACTTTCACTGAGAATGCTATGATGTATTTATTACCATTCGCAGCAGGAGGATTTATCTATATTTCTGCATCAGATCTTTTACCAGAACTACGTAAAGAAGTTAATGTCAAAAAAGCAATTATAAATTTCTTAATATTTCTTGTTGGAATAGGATTAATGTTTGTTGTTAAGTTTATTTAGAGTAAAATTTATATATTCTCTACACTTAATCTGCTTAAAATGATAATTCCGCCAAAACTACAACCAGGAGATGAAATCAGAATTGTTGCACCATCTAGAAGTTTAACTTTGCTTTCTGATGATTTGGTTAAAATTGCAATAGCCAAACTTGAAGCGCAAGGTTTCAAAGTAACTTTCTCAAAAAACTGCAAAGAATCTGATATGTTTATTTCATCGTCTATTAAATCTAGAGTTAATGATCTACATGAAGCATTTAGAGATAAAAATGTTAAAGCGATTCTAACAGTTATTGGAGGATTTAATGTAAATCAAATACTAAAATACTTAGATTATGAATTAATAAAAAATAATCCTAAAATAATTTGTGGCTACTCAGATATCACTGCACTCACAAATGCTATTACAGCAAAGACTGGTTTAATCACCTATTATGGTCCTCATTTCTCTAACTGGGGAATGAAAAAAGAGTTTGATTATACTCTAGAATATTTCAAGAAATGTTTAACAAGCGAAGAAGAGTTTGTTATCGAACAATCTCCAACCTGGAGTGATGATGCATGGTATAGGGATCAAGAAAATAGAAATCTTCTGCCGAATAAAGGTTATTTAATAATTAATAAAGGAGAAGCTCAAGGCGAAATTGTTGGAGGAAACCTTTGCACTTTGAATCTATTACAGGGAACTGAATTTATGCCTTCTCTTAAAAATAAGATTTTATTTGTTGAAGGTGATGATATAACAAAAGCACCAGATTTTGATAGAAATTTACAATCCCTAATTCACCTACCTGACTTTAAAGATGTTAAAGCGATAGTTATTGGAATGTTTCAAAAGGGTTCTGAGATGACTGAAGAAAAACTTAGATATATCATTGCAACAAAAAAAGAATTAGCAAATATTCCTGTGATTGCAAATGTTAATTTTGGTCATGCAAACCCCATAATGACATTTCCCATTGGTGGGACTATAAATCTAAAAGTTGATGACAAAGTAGAATTGAGGATATTAGAGCATTGAAAAAAATAATAAAAAAAATAAAAATAATATACGTTTAATTTAAGAGAAGTATGATTAATTATTCTTTCTTAACATTAACTGCTTTCAGACCTCTATCGCCTTCTTCTACGTCAAATGTAACTGAATCATTTTCTCGTAAAACAACGCCTTGGTCTAATGCTGATTGATGAACAAAGATTTCTTTTCCATCTTCAGCTGAAATGAATCCAAATCCTTTCATTTCATTAAAAAACTTTACTGTTCCTTTCATTTTATTTAATTCCTCGTTTACTATTTTACTAATTTCAGAAACAGTTTAAAAAATTTATTAAATTAATACTCCATTAATAATTAATCAAAAAGCTCTGATTTTATAAGAGAAACAACATTCCTTTTTAAATGCTTCTACTTATTTAGCTTTGAAGGTTAAAAAGCAATTTCTCCTTAAAAATCCATAAAATATATAAATTAACTATAGTTAACTATTAATATGTTAACTCCACAAGAGATTGAAGTATGGTATTTACTACCTGCACTAAGACGTGAAATTGCAATGAAGCTAAAATCAGAAGGCTACAGCCAGAAAAATATAGCTAAAATTATGGACATAACACCTGCAGCAGTTTCTCAATACATACATAACAAGAGAGCAAAAAAACTAGATATTGAGATTGATCAAAAAATAATTAATACTGCAGTTAAGGAAATTCAAGAAAGTCCAAAAAAATATTGCGAAATATTACAAGATACTATGAAAACAATGCACAGTCTTGTTTGCAAAATTCACAAAAAAATAGAAAAAGTCCACACCTGTTGCGGCTTATGTAAACAAAATGAGTAAAATAACTTATTTAGATAATGCAGCGACTACAAAACCATTGCAAGAAGTAGTTGATACTATCAAAGAAATTCAAGAAAATAATTATGGTAATCCATCTAGTTTACACGCAATGGGAATTAATGCAGATAACTTATTATCTAATGCAAGAAAACTAATTGCTGATTCAATCGGCGCAAATGAAAATCAAATAATTTTTACAAGTGGAGGAACTGAAAGCAATAATTTAGCTATTAAAGGTTCTGCTCTCGGGAAAAAAGGCAAAATTATCACAACAAAAATTGAACATCCAAGCATATTAAATGTTTTTAAATCCTTAAACAACAATCAGGAAGTAGTTTATCTTGATGTTAATGAACAGGGATTTGTTGACCTAAATCAACTAAAAAAAGAAGTAGATGAAAACACACTGATTGTCTCAATAATTCATGCTAACAATGAAATAGGAACTGTTCAACTCATAGACGACATTTCTGAAATCATAAAACAAAATAATCCAAAAACCCTATTTCACATTGATGCTTGTCAAAGTTTCACTAAAACAGATTTAACCATTGAGGGAATAGACCTAATGAGTATTAATTCTCACAAAATTCACGGACCAAAGGGAGTTGGTGCACTATTTGTAAAAGATAAAAAATTATTAACACAGATACAACAGGGTGGACACCAAGAATTTGATAAAAGACCTGGAACAGAGAACATTCCTGCAATAGTTGGTTTTGCAAAAGCAGTTGAGATTGCAATGAATGAAAAAGATAAAAACATTCAATTCATGAAAAACCTGCAAAAATATTTTATTGACAAAGTCCTAAATGAAATACCCAACACAAAACTAAACGGGCCCAAAGATAGATTATGTAACAATATAAATATCACTTTTAGCTTTATTGAAGGAGAAGCATTATTAATGATGCTTAATGAAAAAAACATTTGTGTTTCAACAGGTTCTGCCTGTTCATCAAAAGTATTAGAGGCAAGCCACGTTATTCTTGCACTTGGAAAGAAACATGAAGATGCACATGGAACAATAAGATTTTCACTATCAAAATTTACAACCAAAAAAGAATTAGACTACACAATAAAACAACTAAAGGAGGCAGTGAAAATACTAAGAAAAATTAGTCATCTGAGTTAACTGCACTTAAGGTGAGCTCATTGCAATAAACAATTAAGTTCGTTGTCGAGGGTTGCGTCCGTCGGACCGACAGAACCAACAAATATCACATTGACTGAGCGAAAGTGCAGTAAAAAGAGAAATAAAATGGCACTAAAATATTCAGAAAAAGTTATGAATCACTTTTTGTATCCACGAAACATGGGAGAAATAGAGAATGCAGATGTTGAAGTAATTGAAGGCAACATCAAATGTGGAGATCAAATACAGGTGCAACTCAAAGTTAATCCTGAAACAAAAGTTGTAGAGGATATTAAATTTAAGTCATTTGGTTGTGCTTCAAACATCGCAACTGCATCAGTTGTTACTGAGATTGCAAAAGGTAAAACTTTAAAAGAAGCTAAGAAAATTAAATGGAAAGATGTTTCTGATAAGTTAGGGGGATTGCCTAAAATAAAAGAGCATTGCTCTATTCTTGCAGTTGAAACATTAATGAAAGCTATTAAGGAGTATGAATCAAAATGAAAGTATTTTTTGAAACAAAATTAATGCCAGAAAAAATAATTAAAGATAAAATAAAATATCCTGATGCAATATTTGTTAGAGAGTCACTAACAGAAGATAATACAAATAACCACAAAGATGCAAAAGTAATTTGTATAAATGTATTTTCTAAAATAAACAAAGAAATTCTTGATAAACTTCCCAATCTAAAATTAATTGCAACAATGTCAACAGGTTTTGATCATATTGACTTAGAAGAATGCAAGAACAGAAATATTATTGTTACAAATGTTCCTTCTTACTCTAATGAGAGCGTTGCAGAACATGCAATGGCTTTATTGTTTACAATAAGTAAGAGAATTCATATCTGCAATCAGGAAATGGAAAACTGCAATGTGAACATGCCAGAACTAATGGGTTTTGAACTGAAAGGAAAAACAATTGGTTTAATTGGCACAGGTTCAATAGGCTTACACCTGGCTCGTCTATCCAAAGGTGTCGGTATGAAAGTTATTGCATTTGATATTAAAAAAAATGAAGATGTTGCAGAAACAGTTGGTTTCAAATATGTTGAACTAAATGATTTATTTAAGCAAAGTGATGTTGTATCTCTACATGTTCCACTGAACAAACATACAAAAGGAATAATCAGCAAACAACAAATTGATATGATGAAACAAGGAGTTGTTATTATTAATACTTCAAGAGGGGGATTAATCAATTCTGAAGATTTACTTGAAGCTCTCAATTCAGGAAAAATAGATTTTGCAGGTCTGGATGTGTTTGAAGATGAGGATTTTGTTTGTGCAAGTCCAAACTCTATTTCAAGAAATATTATGACTCACAAAAAAGTTGTTGCAACACCACACGCCGCATTCAACACAGTTGAAGCAGTTAATTCTTTATTCGATGTTACACTCAAGAACATTAATCTTTTCCTAGACGGCAAGGATGTTGAAGATAGAGTTAATTAAAAATAACAAAATTTATATAAACCTCATATTTGAGGTCTAGTATGTGGATAACAAAATTAAAAATTATGCATGACTGCGTTATTGGTAATAGATGTAAAAAATTCTCAGTTACAACAACAGGAATGCCCTTTCAAGTTTATATTGAGAAAGGAATAACTTACTCTCCACAAATCCAAACATTACATTGTAACAAAGAATTAGCAGAAAAATTTATTAAAGATCTTAGAAAAGATAAAAGAATTAAAAATCTAGAAGTTGAAGGAAATACATTTTTCTTAGTCGAGATGAGAAAAGATAAGATTCCTGCAACATACCACCATTCTAAACTAATATTTATTAAACCAGTATTTGCAGATAAAGAAGGTTATGAATATTGGGAAATTGCATCGTAGAAAAAGTCAATATTAACTGAATTTATTAAAAACCTTAAGAAAAATATTAAATATGTCAAAATACTAAAAATAAAAGAAAGTAAACTAACAGATATCTATTTTGCACATCTTTCCCCCAAACTAACAAATAATCAAAAAAATGCAGTTGAACTGGCCTTTGAAAACGGATTTTATTCTTGGCCAAAACAAACTGATTTAGGGAAACTTGCAGAAAACATGAATATTTCCGTACCTACATTCAGAGAACATCTTAAAAGAGCAGAAGAAAAATTAATGCCAGATTTAATTAAATCTATCAAATAAGCATACCTCACATATGAGGGTAAAAGTCTAAATGCATACAATGATTTCTATTAATTATGTCAGACAAAATTCAATATAAATATGGAATAATCGGAATGGGTGCAGTGGGAAACTGGTTAAAAAGAAATTTTCTAATTAAAAAAATATTTGAAAATGGAAAGCTTGTTCTGACAAACAGAATAGAATTAAATTATTTCACATCCAACAAAGAGAAAGATAATAATATTGAAGTAATTAGAAACTCAGATATAATATTTTTATGCATTAAACCTCAAGACTTAAAATCTATACAACCAATGTTAAAAGAAGAATTGAAAGATAAAGAAAAAACCTTGGTTTCAGCTGTTACTGCAATTCCAATAGAGTATTATGAAGAAAATATCACCAAAAGGATTATTAGAGTCTCACCAAATATATCACAGGATGTAATACCCGAAACATATACAGGCGATTTTAGACCTATGTTAATATCATTTGGAGATTATTTCAAAAGAGAAAGTGGATTATCAATATCAGGCAAACACATAAGATCCATATTAGGACAAATCTCAGAAGTTTATGAGATCAAAGATGATGAAATGAATGATTATAATTTATTATCAAGTTGTTCTACATCAATAATAACATATTTTATCCAAAAATATATTAATGCCCTCGACAATGTTAGCCCAGACCTTGCTAAAAAAATAATGATAAATACAATGTTAAAAATTGACTATTCAATAAAAAAAGGTACTAATATTAACAAACAATTTTGCACAAAAAAAGGAATAACTCAAGAAGGAATAAATATTATAGATAAATCTAACATTGCAAAATCAATAGTTAACGCTTTAGAAAATAGAACAAACGAAATTGTAAAATTATATGGTAATCTAACTTCCTAATCTCTTCTTAGCCATAATTAAAGGGAAAACTGAAATCAACATTAAGAATCCCATGACTAACAATGCAGAAGGATAACTATAAGATCCTGCAATTAAACCACCCCAAATTAAAGGCCCAATTAAGGAGGAAGATTTCTGGGCGATTGAATACCAACTAAATGAAGTAGATCTATATTGAACATCTGAAATTTTGGAAAAATAAGTTCTTGATAAAGAAATAATCGCACCAAATAATAGGAAAGATATTATTAATAGAACTATAGTTACATTCTGTTGATTAGCAAGCGAACTAAAAATAATAAAAAATGAACTTATAATAACCAAAACTAAAATCCATCTATAAACAGAGCGAGATTTCTTAATGTTCATTGTAGATAAGGCACCAACAACACCAACAACAATAATAATAATTGCGAGAAAACCTTTTAGTGTATCCCCAAGCCCAAAAACTCTTTCTACATATATAGATAAATTACTTTGTATAGTTAGAATAGAATCCATAAAAATAAAATATGCAATTAAAAATAAAAATATTGATTTTTTGGATATTAATCTAAGGAATACTTTAAAACTTGATGATTTAGGTTTTATAATAATATCTTTATTGGCAATATAACGTGGTTTTAATTTTGATAAGGAAGGAATCAATACAATTGCACCTATAACTGCAGCAAATAATAGTGCATAAAGTCTTGATTCAGTTATTCCTAGTGAAGCAATAGGCATCACAACAAGCACCCCTATAATAGCACCAACCCACCCCATAGAAAAACCTATGGCTGAACCCTTAGCTAGTTTATCAGAAGATTGAAGATCAGGCAACATTGAATCATAAAACTGTAAACTTAGGAGGTATGATGTATTTAATAACATAAAAAGAATACCGCAAACATATGCCCAAAACTGTGCTGAAGTAAGAAGACCAATTATAGCTATAGCTAACCCTAATATTAAAACAATGTAATTTAATGATTTTAAATATAATAACCGCCTATTATTTTTATCACCATTAACTCCCAACAAAGGAGCAAGAATAAGAGCTAAAACTGTGGAGCCAATAAAAAATAAATTAAAATAAAAATCACTGATATTACTCTCGATAGTTAACCATAGAGGAAGGTATAGT
>CAYZNE010000013.1:0-14250 GCA_964478955.1 uncultured Methanosarcinales archaeon | reverse complement strand
ATAGGTATTTATTAAAATTTTCCATTGATTCTTCTGTCATCTTCTCACATTCATAGTCCCTACCTTTATTATCAATAATTAATTCTAACTTATCAATTCTATCACTTGGAACTCCTGTTCTTTCTATTAAGAGTTCTGAATTATCAGTTTGAAATAAATATACAAAATTATAACCTTTTTCATTATCACCTAAGACAAATCTTTTCCATAAAGGTTTATGCTCTCTTCGTCTTCTATCTCTTTTATGTCTTTGTTTTGAATACATTTCATCTTTTAAAAATGGAAGATCATGGATAGTATTACCTGTTATTATGCATATTTCTGGTTTTAAGTCAGAATCTCCCCAATCATCAATTAAGAAATTATTAAATGCATGACCTATTGGTCTGAAATAATTATCTTCAATCAATGTTCCGAAACCTAATTGTTTTGTTTCGTAAAATTGCAGATATAACTTGGAATAACTTGTTATACGTGATCTTATTTCTAATATCTCTTCAGGACTATTCATTGCCTCCATTCCAAACAATTCATCTTCTGTCCAACCAGACATTTCAAGAATTTTCCCCCATAAATCTAAATCTGTTTTTAGTGTTGAATAATAATTAGAAAAAAAGTTTGTTTCAGTTTTATTAGGACCCCTTTCAAAAGAAGGTTTTATCTTAGGATATATTTCTCCACCACTAACATGTAAAACTTTAAAATTACCTTTATTATTTATTCCAGTAATCAAACCTGTTTTAAATAATAATAATTCTGATTTTCCTTTATCTATTAGAAAATAAGGATCAGGTTCTCCAAATATTTGATTATTACTCATTTTTATTAAAATATAGGATAATACTCTAATATTTAAACCTTTCTTTACTATAAAAGTCCTAAAAATATTTAAATATCAAGCTTTTTTCTTTTAAAATGAAAATAGGAATTGATATAGATAATGTGCTTTCAGAATTAAGTGCTTCTATGGATTTATGGCATAATAGGGTGCATGGAACAAACTTAGAGGAAAAAGATCATGTTGCATTTGATCTTGAGAGTATTTGGACCTGTAGTAAAGAAGAGTCGATAAAAAAAATTTTGGAGTTTTTTGATAGCTCTGAATTCAAAGCAACAAAAATTGTATTGGGGGCCATAGAGGGAGTAAAATCATTAACTGAGGATCATGAACTTCACGTTATCACTTCAAGAGCAGATAAGGTATTTGATGAAACTATTGCCTGGCTAAATAAGCATTTTTCAGATTCATTTCATAAAGTTCATTTTACCGGTCAGATGTGCGGTGCCAAATCAGGTAACAGGTCTAAAGCAATGGTCTGTAAAGAATACGGTATTAATATTTTGATTGAGGATGCTCTACATTATGCAAATAATTGTGCTAATGAGGGTGTCAAGGTTTTATTATTTGATTGGCCTTGGAATCAATCTGAGGAATTACATCCCAATATAATTAGGGTTAAGTCTTGGCAAGAGATATTAGATTATATAGAAAACATTCACGTTTTGTAAATATAATCATGATGTTGTAAATCTTCAAAATGTATTTTATTTTTCTTGACTTTGAATATTAGAATAAAGTGTGAATCTATATGAACTCGTTTAAATTCTTTCATATTATTTCTTAAGTTTTTATAGTGGTGGGGGTTTGAGTTTATTACCTCATTAATCTTATTAAGAACAATTTTGTATCTATTTTTATCTTTTTTGAATATTTTTTTAAGTATTTTTTCTAGTTTTTCACTAATATAAAATATATACATTTTACTTTGAGTTCTCTAGTAATTTTCTTAAATTATTTACATTAGAAAACTTTTTATGTTTTCCTTTAGAAACTTTATTTAATTCTTCTGTATATTCTGGTCTTAATTCTGGTTCTAAAAGATTATCTGCAAATTTGTTAATTACTAGGTTTATTGCATCAGATTTATTCTTAAGCCCATATTTGCCTTTAACTATTGTTAATATTCTGTCTGCAGTGTTTTCTAATTTTATTATTGCCTGTACCATTTTATCCCTCATAACGTTTTAATTATAATTTATAATAAAAAGTTATAAAACATTATAAAGTTTACCTTTTATATAGTAACTGTTTGGATATTTATTAGTTTTAGCTTAACTTTATCGTAAGATTTTCAGCAAAATCTTTATAAATACACATTCTCTCCAATTCAATATGGCAAGCGAGAAAATGAGATTACCAAGTTCAAGTGCTGGTTTAACTACCTTCTATGCAGAATACAAGTCTAATTTTGTGTTAAAACCAGGACATGTAGTAGCATTAGTTATTCTAGTAATAATTCTTGAAATATTACTTCACACACTATCTTAAGAGGTCTAAAATGTTTCCTGGGATGAACAGCAAGCAAATGCAGCAAGCTATGAAAAAGATGGGAATGCAGCAAGAAGAAATAGCTGCATCAAAAGTAATTATCAAAACTCCTGAAGGAGATATTGTTATTGATAACCCAAGTGTTGCAGCAGTTACAATGATGGGTCAAGATTCTTGGCAAATAACAGGAGATGCAAAGCTTATACCAATTGATAATACTCCTGAGATTTCTAAAGAAGATATTGATACTGTTGTTCAACAAACTTCTTGTACTGAAGAACAGGCTAAGGTTGCAATCGAATCACACAATGGAGATCTTGCCGAAGCAATTCTTGAGTTAAGTGGGAAAGAGTGAGTATGTCAAAATCTTTGATTTCTGTTATGTATTAATTTATCTGTTCTAAATATAACCCTCTTTAATTATTTGAATTACCATAGTTGTTAAATAACCAATAAGTGAAATCCAGAGAAAGAGGTTGCTGTAAAATATTGTTAAACCATAAATAACAATAATAATTTGAATTAACATATATGCTGAATGATACCATCCGCCGAAATTAAGAATTCCTTGTTTTGGTTTAGACCAATCTAAGTAAGTGGCAATATTTCTTTGGTAGTGAACAAACCAAGTTGTTAAAATAACAGAAATAATTACTGCAATTATAAAAATAGATAGTTTAAATTCGTGATTTAAAGCAATTATCAGTTCAATTAAGATTCCATTAAATAAAGGTAAAAATATTGCATCTCCAATACCATCATTAAGTTGAGTAGGATATTTTTTAAGATTTAATTTAGAGTACACTGTATGGCTTAATAGCCAAAACATGAATGGTGCAATTAGTATGGTGACAATTGCCGCAATTATTCCAATAATCATATAGTAATTAGGAATAATCGTTTTATAAATATTATGTGTAAATTATATTTTCTCGCTTTTTTATCTAAACCTTTAAAAATAAACCTTTCTTCTACATAGCTTGGTGCTAGACTGGGTGGTTCTCCCTCACCTGTTACTGCAAATGGGAGTTGGTAGGGTTGAAGCCTGGAAGGCGGCACTATTTGGATTTAAGAGTCTTTTTGTGGACTGAGAAGCCTTGTCTTTTCATATCGAGGATATGCTGAATCAGGTCAGATCTTGATCGAAGCAGCCTTAAGGTATGTCTCTGATGTTGAGGAGGTTGCAGGGTGGAGGAAGCAAGAGGGTTGCTTTTATTTCTTCATAGTGTCCACTTCCAGGTGTGCACCAACCTTTCTTTCATAAATTTTATAAAGAATTCTTGAAATAATTGGATTTAGGAGTATATAAAATAAAATGATGTTTTGTCCTAAATGTGGATCACTGTTAAAAACAAAGTTGGAAAGAGGTAAAACTATTATGCATTGTGCTTGTGGTTTTTCATCTAAAGATATTGATAAGACAGAGATTCATGAAAAAATAAGCACTGAAGACAAAGAAGTTGAAGTTGTAGACCATGAGGTAGAAGCCTATCCTGAAACTGAAGCAAAATGTGATAAATGTGGTAATGGTACTGCATATTATTGGCTAGTGCAAACCCGTGCCGGAGATGAGGCTGAAACTAAATTCTTGAAATGCACAAAATGTAAGCACGTTTGGCGTGATTATAATTAATATTCTTTACAACCTCAAGTTGAGCTGGTTCTATGCAAAAACTTTATATATTAGGTTGAAGAATATTGACCTATGAGGTGAATTCAATGGATGGTGAGTATGAAATTCTGCCTAGAGATGAAATCGAAGAGTTAAGAAAAGAAGTTAAAAAGATTCAAAAGAACCCTTTTGGTGATACTAAAGAAAGTATAACTCTTCTTGATTCAATGGAAAAACTAACAAATTCTATTAATAAATTACTAATGCTTTTTGAAAAAACTCAGAAAGAAATAATTGATGAATATGAAAAGAATAAACCTGCTGAAGCATTAAATGATATTCTCGATCAAAACGAGAAGATTGCAAAAGGAACATTGGCTGTTGCAGATTTAATAAAAAGACAACAACAGGATATAGATCAGTTAAAAGTTGCATTAGTAAAACCTGTGATTAAACAAGAGCAAGAAGAAATTTTAGGTGAGCCAAGTACATTTCCACTTGATAATAAAATTCCTGATATGAAAGATCCTTTTGCTCAGCAACCATTGGGAGGAACTCCTAGTTTAGAAAAAGTGCCTCAACAATTGCATACATCAGAAACATTCCAAGAACCTATTCCTAAGATGAATAAAAAAAGAAGATTGTTTCATAAAAATTAAGATGATTAATTTTACAAAAGAGCTATTTGTAGGATTGTGTAGAAATGCTAATTCTTATGTTGAACAAACCCATAAAAGATTAGTTCCAAAACACATTTTCAGCCAAAGATTAGAAGAGTTAAGTGGAGTTTATGTTCAATTATTGGGTTTTGAATCTATGCTTTCTAGATTAGAAAATAATGAGCATTATGATGCTTCTAGAGTTAATTCTTTAAAACACAAAATTATTAATTTAAAGTTAGTTATTAGTGATTTAGAATGTTCTACTGATGTATAAGTATGCTCAATAACATTTGTTATTGGCACCGAAAAATAAGAATAAAAAAAGAACTAAAAACTTTAAAGATCTTTAGCTATACTCAAAAATCAAGAATTTTTGGTCGCCTAAAGATTTACAAATCTTTAGCCATCACTGTTTTTCGGCTATTGCCTTCTGCTCTTTTTACAGCTTTTTTAATTAAAATTTTAACTTCTGCATCAAGTGCATCAATAAAATCGCTTGCAACATTAGCGTCACCAACGTTTTCCTTAATTTTAGCTTTTACAATTACTAGATCTGACATTATATGTCACCCCCATGTTATATTTAATATATTGATTTAACAGTATCTCTTTTATAAAATTTTTGCTTGAAACAGCTTAAAAGAGGTTCTGTGGGGTTATAGTTAATAAAGCAAAACCTTAATAAATAAACCCTGCTAAAATAAGGTTATGGATATTTTTGAAGCTATTCAATCAAGAAGAACTATAAGAAGTTTTACCAAGGCCCCAGTTGAGTTTGATAAGGTAAGCATGATTATTGAAGCAGGAACCTACGCACCTAGTTCTGGGAATTTACAAAACTGGAAATTTATTGTTGTGACAAACAAAGAAATAATAAAAGATCTTCATAACTATTGTCTGGATCAAGTTTGGATAAATGAAGCTCAAGTTCTTATTGTTGTGTGTGGTCTTCCTGAAGAAGCTTCAGATAAGTTTGGTGAAAGAGGCCAAAATCTTTATACAACACAGAGTGTGGCTGCATGCATACAGAACATGCTTCTTACTGCAGAGGCTCTTGAGCTTGGTGCAGCGTGGATTGGTGCTTTTGATGAGGGTAAAATAAGAGATATTTTTGAGATTCCGGATAATGTTAACCCTCAGGCAATTATTGCTCTAGGTTATTCTGATTACGAACCAAAGGAAAAAATTATGCAACCTCTAGAAAACAAAGTTTATTTTAATAAGTATGGTTCTAGTTTTAAGCATCTTAATAGGATGTTGAAAGATTATGCTGAAGATTTAAGAAACATTGGTGCTGGGGTTTCTAAAAAAGCTTCAACTGCAGGTGATTATGCAACTAAATTTCTTAAAGAAAAGTTTGAAAACTTCAGAGAAAACGTAAAGTATCTTCTTGATCTTAAATAAAATGGCAGGCATCTTTAAGGCATATGATATTAGAGGAAAATATCCTGATAAAATAAATAACAATCTTGCTAAAAACATTGGTTATGATATTGCAGAAGTTTTTGGTTCTAAGAAAATTCTTTTATGCAGGGACGCTCGTCTTGGTTCAGAAGACTTGATGAATGGTTTAGTTCAAGGGTTTAAATTTTTTAATAAAGAAATAGACATAATTGATGCAGGTGTTACTACAACTCCTATGTTTTATTTTATTCTCCAAAAGGGTGATTTTGATTTTGGTATAATGATAACTGCATCGCACGATCCAAAAGATTACTGTGGTATGAAGTTATGGAGAAAAGAAAATGAGATTCTTCATCCTGTAAGCTATGGGACTGGTGAAGAGATTGTGGAGTCTCTTGCAAATAGAAATAATGTTGTTGTCAATGATCAAGAATTATCCATAAAACAAATCAGTTATGAAAAAGATTATTTTGATTATCTTGTTCAACTTTCAAAGATAGATGAGTTTATTAAGGAACAACAAAACATCACTGTTGTTGTTGATTACAGTAATGGAACTGCAGGTATTAATTCAAAACTTTTAATGAAAACTGCAAACATTATTGAATTAAATAAAAATCCTGATGGGAATTTCCCCTGTCATGAACCAAATCCTTTGCTTGAAGATTCTCAGAGGCAAATATCTGAAAAAATAAAACAAGAGAGTGCAGATTTTGGAATAATTTTTGATGGTGATGGTGACAGAATTGTTTTCTTAGATAATTATGGAGAACAAGTTCAGACAGAAAAAATAGTTTCCTTAGATGTTGCAGAAATGATTAAAGAGGGAAAAGATGTCAAGTCTGTAGTAGAAACTCTTAATATGTCTGAAGACCTTGCTAAGGATTTGGCAACAAGAAATATTAATTTATTTAAAACCCGTGTGGGATATGTTTTTGTAAGAGAAAAAGCAATGCAAGAGAACTCTGCAATAACTGCAGAAAAATCAACACACTTTGCATATAGAGAAACAGGGTTTACTGATTCTGCAATCTTAACTTATCTTTATATTATTAAGAAATATGCTTTATTTAAGAAAGATAATTCTGCTCTTAAATTTAGTGATATGGCAAAACAAGCCCATATAAAAAATATTAATATTGAAAATGTGATAAAAATTAGTACTGATAAAATAGATTCTGCAATACAAAAAGTCTTTGATTATTATAATAATAAGGCAAATAAATATGAAGATCTAGATGGCTACTCTTTTCACTTTAGTGATTATTGGTTTAACATAAGGAAGAGTAATACAATGCCTGAGATAAAGATAACTATTGAAGCAGAAAATAAAAAGAAAGAACAAGAAATATTTAATCAAATTCTTGAAGTATTAAATAATTAAGCAATAATCTCAAAAGAGTTAATTACAGTATCAACTTCTTCTTGGAATGAGCCATAAGTATTTGCTTTTGCAATATAAGTTAAAAGATATGCTTTGTTATCATATACTACAACTAGTTGTCTCCACTTTAATGTTTCTTCCCCTTGCATGGCGCTGTAGACTATCTCATAACCCTTGACTCCTCCAATCATTACATCTTCTGATTTGATTATTTCAACATTTTCAAGGTATTGATCCATATCTGCCAAATTAATATCAACATATTCATTTAGGGTCATTGGTTCATTTGTTAGGTCTTGAACAATTAGATTGATGTTTTCTTGGAATTGGTCATCAGTTCCTTCAAGCGGTGATAAGAAAATAAGAGCTATGCCCAGGATATCTTCTTTTTTCTCCTAATTAGTAGGATAAGAAATCTCCATGTTTAGTGCAGGTGCCTCGACAACTGTGTAATCAGGATTAGGTGTTTCTCCTTTTTTCCCATATGTATTAATTTTTTCTTCTTTATCTGTGCATGAACTTAGAATGAGGATTGTAATAATTAAAGATACTATTAATATTAGGTTTCTTTTATTCATTTTTACCATCTTATTCTACCATTATGAAGTCGTCGTTATATTTTTTTGGTTTTTTACCACCAAATATTTGCTTTGTTCTTGATTTTGGGCTTTTCTTTTTTATTGTCTTTTCTGTCTCTTTAAGGTCAATTCTTCTACTTGTTACCAATGCACATAGACAAAAAAATACAAAATATATGATTATTGGAATCCAAAAGTTAAGCATTAATGGAATAAATATTGCGTTTGTAATCATTAGGACTAAAGATGATATGATTGCAATTTTGAATAATTTTTTTAGGTATAAATTTCTCTTAAAAGTTCTAATGACTGCTAATCCTAATAAACTAAAAATTAATGCAAGAATTATTGATTCAACTATGAACAATAATGCGGTAATAATTAATATGCCTGGAAGCATAATTAATGCAATTGTGATTAATAGGCCGGAAAGTGGGTCACTTCTCTGTTTAAGGTCAGCATAATCTGATAGCTTTGCTTCAGACTTGAAAGGCCATGTGTTAATAGCCAGGGTTTTGTTTGTAATTGTTATATCCCCTTCTCTTAGGGACTCGTTATTTAAGTTAATGTAAATGCTAGGATTTGTGTCTATATTAATTGGTCTTATATGGTTTGCATCTATATCTATTCCTATGTTTGTGAACCTACTTAACCCATTATTAACATGGTGTCTTAGATAAAGTGTTTTTGGCACCAAGAGTATTGCAAATAGAACAATTGATAGTAATAAGAATATAAGGAATATGTTAATAATAAACTTATATCTGTGTCTAACAAAGTCTTTATAAGAAAAGGGGTTGATTGCTTTTAAATAATCTAAAAACTTTATTTTCTCTGCCATAAAGCTATTTTAGTAATTAGCATTTATTAAGTTTACTGTAGTTAACCTTTTTATCTATAATTAGAATTAGGAATTTTAGTTTCTAAATATTTATCAATCTTTTTTTCTTTTGTTAATATAGGGGGCTTATTTAAACCTGGAATTATTCCTTCTTTATTATTAATGTTTTTCCATAGCTTTCCTTCTTCTGCAATGATTTCTGCTTCCCATAAACAATAGGCCCCATCTTTTTTGGGGTCTACAGTCCTATAATCTTCCAAGTTTTCTTCTTCAAAACCATAAAGTATAGGGATTGGAACACTTGCATACTCTTTCCACCACCTATTAACATTAATAAAACCGTCAGAAACAATTGCTACACCTATACCTCTCTCAAAGCTAAATCCATTAGTCCTAATCCTTTCTTCAATAAAATTTTTACATTTATTAATAAAACTAAAATCTAACGGTTGTACTCCTTCATACATAGAATAAAATTTTAATACTAAACCATTAGTAATTATTGGTGCTTCAAAAACATACCCATGTTTATTAAAAGTGCCTTTATCTGGTAAGATTATATTATTATAATTTACTCCTTTTATCATAACATTTAGGAATGAAGAAGACTATTTAAATCTTTAGAAAACTTTAAAACCACTTAGTAAACCTTCATTATCTTGCATTTCTGCATTCAGAATTTCTATATCTGCAGAGAGTTTATTTTTGAGAAGCCAATAATCTGAAGAAATAATCTCTTTTTGGGTTAAATCTTCAATGTTGAACCATTTAAGTTTTCCTTGTTCTGAATGTTTAAGTTTATCTTGGTTTGCTTTGACTTTTGTGAAGAATAAGATAAAGTTATGTTTAACTTCATTGCTTGTTTTGACTTTCTCTTGCATAATAGAATTAAAACTTATGAATTCTGAGTCAAGACCTGTTTTTTCTTTAACAATTCTTAAGCTAGCTTGTTTAAAATCTTCATCAAGTAACATTTTTCCGCCAATCATTGACCAGTAATTTTTGTAAGGTCTTCTGTTTCTTTTAATCATTAGAATCTTATTATTGTTTATAACTGCAACAAGAATTACTGGAACAGGACTTAACTTCTTACCAATGATGTTTGCAAAAATAGGAACATATTTTTCTGCATCTTTTGTTAGTTGGTAATATTCTTGTTTCTTTTCAAGAATACCTTCTTCTTGCATTTTATCAAGATGATAAGAAACCATATTAGATCTAATTTTAATAGCTTTTTCTATTTCATTAAATTTTAATTTAGAATCATTAAGAAATAATCTAAATATCTGTTCTCTTTCTTTCTTAGCTATACCTGTTTTGTACTTCATCTACTCAAGGAAATTCGAGGAATTATTTAAATATTACCATTATTATCTAGTGTTTGTTTTGGGGTGGTTTAATGAAAGGTAAAACACATTTTGTATCAGTTACAGGCATAGTAAGAAAAGGTAATAAGTTTCTCATATGTAAGAGAAGTTCTAAAGAAAAAGCTTTTCCAGATAAGTGGTGTGTTCCTGGCGGAAAAATTGAAGAGCAAGATTTTATTAATCTTCCAAGAGATACAGGAGCTTACTGGCTTGATATATTTGAGAAAACTGTGAAAAAAGAAATAAAAGAAGAAACAAATCTTGATATAAAAAATATTGGTTATGTTTCTAACCTAGTTTTTATTAGGCCAAATGGTTATCCCACAATAATTGTGAGTTTGTTTGCAGATTATGCAGGAGGAGAAATAAAGCTTGCAGAAGATGAATTAGTTGATCATGCCTGGGTCACACTTGAACAATTAAAAGATTATGATTTACTTGGTAACTTGTATGAGCAGATTGAGAAGGTTAGTAAGATTAACTCTTCTCCTTAAATTTAGCATCAATAACCTTACCAGTATTGTAATTTTTGCGAGGCTTTGGTTTATATTTTTTAATTAACTTTTTTTAAAGAAATATTTGTAAATAAAATATAAAACAATTATTACAACAATTACAGGTAAAAAGAATATTAATAATTTGATTGCAACTGCTATTATTGCAATAAATAATATTATAATAATAATTAAGAATATCAATGCTTTAATTCCTAATATTTTAAATTGTTTTATCATTTGTTAATGTAATAATTTATAATATATAAAATTTATCCCTTAATAACCCCAATTGGCACCATTCTTGCAATCTTTTTGCAGATACCAACTCCTTCTGTGACTCTGATAACTTCATCAATATCTTTATAGACTTCTGGAGCTTCATCTGCAAGACCTCTTGGATTAGGATTCTTAACAATTATGTGTCTTTTTTCTAGGTCTGCTTTAACTTTTAATCCATCAATACTTTGTTTTGCAGCTCTTCTTGACATTACTCTGCCTGCACCATGAGCAGTACTTCCAAAAGTTTCTGCCATTGCCTTTTCTGTTCCAACAAGAACATATGAAGCAGTGCCCATACTTCCAGCTATTAAAACAGGATGACCTGTTTCTAAGTAGTGTGCAGGATTTTCTGGGTGATTAGCAGGAAATGCACGAGTAGCACCTTTTCTATGGACAATAACTTGTTTTTTAATATTATCAATAATATGCTCTTCTTTTTTACCAACATTGTGTGCAACATCATAAACTGTTCTTAGTTCAGCATTGTCAAAAACTTTGCTAAAAGCTTTTCTAATGTTATGTGCAATTATGTGTCTGTTAGTCCATGCATAGTTTGCAGCTGAGCACATTGCTTGATAATAATCTTTTGCTAATTGTGAACTTATTGGAGCATAAATAAGATCTTTTTCAGGAAGTTTTCTAACTATTTCTGGAAAAGTATCTTCCATTTTTCTTAGGTAATCAGAACATACTTGATGACCTAATCCCCGAGAGCCACAGTGAATCATAACTACAACTTGTCCTTTTTTGTTTATTCCAAATTTTTGTGCAATTTCTTTATCATAGATTTCATCAACTACTTGTATTTCTAAAAAATGATTTCCTGCACCAAGAGTTCCAAGTTGATTTTTTCCTCTTTTCTTAGCTCTAGGAGAAACTTTTGAAGGATCAGCTTCTTGCATACAGCCATAACTTTCACAGTTCTGCTTGTCTTCTTCATTACCAATTCCTTGTTCTATTGCCCAGGAAACTCCTTTTTTCATTACTTCATCAAGTTCTTCATGAGTTAATCTTAGTGATGATTCTGAACCAATACCAACAGGAACTTTGTCATAAATTAAATTAATTATTTCTTTAATTTTAGGTTCAACTTGTTCTTTAGAAAGATTTGTTGCTAATAATCTTATTCCGCAATTAATATCAAAACCAATTCCTCCAGGAGTAATAATTCCTGTTTCAGAGTCAAAAGCTGCAACACCACCAATAGGAAAACCATAACCTTGATGAGCATCACTCATTGCAATAGCTTTTTTTTGAATTCCAGGAAGTGCTACTACATTTTTTATTTGGGTTAGTGTGTTATCTTTTTGCATTGCTCTGAATAATTTATCAGATGCATAGATTACAGCTGGCACTAACATATTTCCGGTTTTAGGAATATGATATTCAAATTCATTTATTTTCTCATATTGCTCTGTCATATTGTTAGATTGTTTATTTGTTTTTTATAAAATTAGTTATGGGGCTGTATTTTTAGTATAATGATAATGTATATAAAGTATATACTGGGGCTGCTTTTTATAGAAATGTTTATATATTAGTATATTCATGTAGTTTAATCAATATGTCAAATTCTATAGATTTTGAAAAATATATTACAAATTAATTCTAATCTAGATTTATAATTTATTTAGAAAACTATTAACTTACAAGTATCTTGATCATTGAAAATATTATTTCATGAAATGAACTGCATTTTCCATTGCAGTCTATTAATGTTTTCCATTTTTCATTAAGAGCATTATTATTTTCTTTAACAATTAAAGTGTTTATTATTGTTAGTTTTTGAGAGAAAATAGTTGTGTGTTTACCAGTCCACAGTTGACTTGTCTCAATAAGTGAATGAATTATATTGTTTTCATTCTGAGCATTATTTAATGAACAAATAATATCTATTAATTTCAAATACTTATTTTCTTCACAAGTATCATAGACACAGTCAGATATTTCACGCCATGCAGTTATAAGATTTGGATTGTCAATGTTTTCAAATTCTTGATTTAATAATGTAAATGTATCTGCAGTTTTAATTAAGTCTTTTGCATTAGATGCTTTTCTTAACTCTAAAATTTTATTTATAATATCTTTATATACTTCTTCAGCTTCTATAATGTTTCCATTTTCTGTTATTATTGTTCTACTTGTTTCTGGATCAACTGTGATTGTTTTTCCATCTTCTGAATTAGAAGCACCTTCTTTTACTGTGCTTCCTGTAATTGTTGGCGAGTTTGGAATAAAATCAAGATTTAATATGCTAAATAATATAAGTATCACAAATATTCCTATGACTGCTGTTATAATATTAGATATGTTTTTTTTATTGGTTTCATTATAGCATCTTTTTTATAATATGTTTAATATATTTAGATTAGATTAAGTATATAAACCTTTTTATTTTCTTTGTTGGGCATATGCTGAGTTTAGATTTAAGATTTTATAAAATTAATCATAATCCTAAGAACCATACGAAAAAATACCTTATTCTTGAGATCCACATAAACTTAAAAATAACCTCTCTTAAGTAGAGACAATAAAAAACTTTATATATGGCTAATAAGTTGTTTATTTAATTAATATATTTTTAAGGGGAATTATGATTCAAAAGCCTGAAGATGTCAAATCAAAATATTCAAGCGAAAAACTAAAAAAGATGTTTCAAGGTGATCGTTTGAAATTTAGTAAAGTCTTAAAGATATTTTTAAATGAGAAGTTTAAGGCTACTTTTGCCGATTGGGAGCATTTTCCTACAATCTATGACGAAACTAAAGCTCAAAGAAAGTATTTTATATTTGCACTTTTAAATCAAAAGGAAGATCCACTAACTAAAATATTTAATAAGGTAAAATCTCTTTTTAGTAGAAAAGCCCAAAAAACTATGAAAGATAAATCTGAGCAAGCTTTACCAGATAATTCAGAAAGTAAGTTTCAAGAGCTTGAAAGTTATATTAATGATATGGGAGATAGGGGAGTACCTCGCTATAGAAAACATAGTTATTCTAAATATGCTTTGTTTGGTGTAGGCGTTGCAGCAGTAGTGTTATTTACAACTTACTCTCACTTTTTTTTGAAAAATCATTACAAAGATCCAAATATTACAACTTCTCTTGGACAAAGAACTCAGACTGTTAATAAAATAAGTGTAGAAGATACAATAAAAATATTAAATGTAAACAATATACAATTTACAAACTTGCCTGTTGTACCGGAAGCAGAACATCCTAAACTAGATGAAATTGTTGAAGATTATACAGTTCCTGTAAATTCAGGTATAGAAGTGATAGAAGTAGATAAAGAAAA
>CAYZNE010000012.1:0-14339 GCA_964478955.1 uncultured Methanosarcinales archaeon | reverse complement strand
GAGTCCAGTTATTCAACATTAAAAGCGTATTGGATTAAAGATAAAAAAATTGTTAATATTTCTACTTTTATTTTTAGTAATTATATTCAAAACCCTACTATTGGAGGAATTTTGGGTTTAGGTGCAGGATTATATTTATCTAATTTAGTGGTAAATATTCCAATTTTAGATAAAGTTTTTGATGTTGTATCATGCACTATTTTAGGTGTGATGTTTGAGCTGATGTTTATTGAAATCTATAATAAAACTAAACTAATAGATAATAATATTAAGGAAAATGCTAAATATTTACAGAATAGAATTGATGAATATATTAGGTTGCAAAACACAAGAGAGACTTTAGATAGAGTATAATACTACTTCTCAACATTATATTTCAAAGAAAAACTTTTTCATTTTACTCAATTCCTTAGTATTTATTTTTTTGGCAATCTCTAATTTGTTCATTTTTTCTGGGTAGTGGGGAATTGTTGATAATATTATTTTTAGGTTCTTGGTTTTTTCTTTAAATACTTTGATTGTTTTATTTGCATTTATCATGCCATCATTTTTATTAATTATTAGAACGTGAGGTAATTTCTGAAATTGTATTTTATCTTTGTGTTGTGCAAGTATTTTTGCAGTTTTAAACCAGGCTTCTGAATCTAAAGTTTGAATCCATTGAATAATTGTATCACTGTATCCTGCTTTTTGAAGTATTTTTTTGAACCATTTTGCTTTCCAAATTAAATCATAAAGTCGTAAAAAACAAATTATATCGGTAAATAATGGCCATAATGTTCTTTCTATTATAGGCATGGTTGAATATCTATAATCTATAAATGGTTCGACTGCAAAAATTCCTTTACATTTTTTATTAAGCATCAGTTTATTTGTTATGGTAAATCCAAAAGAAAGTGAACCTAGAATGTATTCTTTATATTTTATATTGTCAATTTTGTCTTGAAAATAATTCACAAAATCAATAAAATTATAATTTTTAAGTTTGATATTTTTAACTGATCCTGGTAGTTCTAAGAAATGAACATTAAAATAACGTCTGAACAAATCAAGAGCCCCTTTTATTATTTTGCCATTAGAACCAAAACCATTTATTAGAACCAAATGAGGTTTTTTCATTTTATTTCTCAACATTATATCTTAGGATTACAACAAACTTACCCATGTCTCTTAATTGCACTCCCTCTGTTGTTTCTGTAGAAATAATTTCAACCTTTGTTCCCATCTTTTCTCCTTCAATTTCAAATTCGTCAATGACTTTTTCATCAACTGCATCAGAAATAATAACTGTGTCTGCAATTCCCTCTTTAATTAGTTCCATAACTTTATCTTTTCCATATGCAACTTTGCCTTCTTCTGTTGATAGCAATAAAAAGAATTTTTTCATTAACTTTTTTTCTCTGATAATATCTTCTTTTGCAAGTATATCTTCTGCTTTTTCAACCAATTCACGCAGACCAAAGTCTCCTGTGTAGGATAGGTCTTTTACGCCAAGGATTTTCTTCTGAACATCTCCAGTAATATGATTTTTATTCAGAAAATTATTAACAGTTGTTCCTGGTCCACCAAGAATTATTCCTTTTAGATATTGTCTTGGTAGGAATTCGTCCTTCATATAACCTGCAATCTTTTTAAAATGATCATTTAGTGCTCCTGCTCTCAACCTTTGGAATCTCGGTGCAGACTGACCTCCTGCTCTCATTTTTCCTGGAACTTCAGAGTGAGTAGATTTAATTGGGATTATTGTTTTTCCTCTTAGAATTGCGATTGTTGCATCTCTTCCGTCTAGAACAACTAAGCCGTATTCATTTTTATCATCCATCATCTCTTTTAATGGATCAAGAATAAACTCTTTATCACATCTGTATAATCTTTGGTTCATTGGTGCGGGTGGTTCTATTGCCCAGACTTTGAAATCCTGTTGCCCTTCTCTTTCAGCAATATTTCCTGCAAAAATAGCAAGTCCGTGTGCAGGCGTTCTTATAATAACTGATCTTAGATATTGAATCATCTTTTCTAATGCATCTTGAACATTTTTTCTGTTTGAAGCAGATTTAATATTTCCTGCAGTGTCTTTTTCTTGTTCTAGATGTTGTATAATCTTATTTAAATCGTAACCATGAGGCACATATACTGAAACCAGCTCTGTATGCCTGCCTCTATGTGGGTCTAGCTCTTTTACAAAGTCTTTGAGCTTTCTTCTCTCTTTTGCATTCAACTGATAATCAGTATCTTTTTGATTCATAATAGTGTATGGTGAATTTAAGGGATTTATAAAGGTTTAGGGCGAGTTTTAATATTTTCAAACGCAATATTTATATAGTAGAAGGTCTCAGTTATTTATATCATAATATTTATAAAAGCAATTTATATAATGGATATAAACCTTATGAG
Source organism: uncultured Methanosarcinales archaeon (assembly GCA_964478955.1). Taxonomy (GTDB): domain Archaea; phylum Nanobdellota; class Nanobdellia; order Woesearchaeales; family CAYZNE01; genus CAYZNE01. The sequence continues at coordinate 11,945 of CAYZNE010000012.1, read as the reverse complement.
GGGTAATTTAAATGGCAGATAATGAAAAAAAGTTTTCAAAAGACGTAATAGGAAAGACAATTGTCTCTAAAACTGGTAAGAGATTTGGTGAAGTTGGAGATGTAATCTTCGAGACAAAAAGTGGCGAACTAATCCACATGGTTGTTGGCAACCCTACAATTTATACTGAAAAATTAGACCTTGAAAAGACAAAAGAAGGTAAGTTGTTAATCCCTTTTAGTGCAGTAATTGCTATGGGCGATTTCATGGTTATTGCAGAAGAAGATATTGTTTAATATCTTTCTTCTAACTTTTTTCTTAATCTAAAATGGCTGTTTCTATAAAATTAAAGCACAATAAAATTAAACTTCTACAAAAATATCTAAGAAACAGAAACATAAATCTTGCTTTATTAGAAAAGATAGATGCAAAATATTTTACTGGCACAAGTTCAGATTTCTTAATGATAATTCCTGCAAACGGAAAATGTAAGATATTCACTAGCCTTCTTGATATTGGAAACTATAGAAAGAATAAAGCTTTTTCACTAAAACCTTTTCAAGATTTTAGGAAACAAGTAACAAAGAATAAAACTATTGGTTTAAATTATCAGAAAACCACAATTCAAACAAAAAATAAGTTAAAAGGTAAGAAAAAAGACATTTCTGGATATTTAGCAGAGTTAAGGCAAACTAAAACTGCTGAAGAATTAAGAAAAATCAGAATTTCTTGTATTATTTCTTGTAAAATATTAGCTAAAGCAATTAAAAAAATAAATAAGGGTTTATTTTCTGAAAAAGATATAAAAAGATATTTGGAAAGTGAAACTTTCAAGCATGATTGTACATTGGCCTTTACTCCAGTTGTAGCATCAGGGATGAATGCAGCAATACCTCATGCTTGTTCAACAGATAGGAAATTAAGAAGAGGTTTTTTAATAATTGATTTTGGAGTTAAGTATCAGGGTTATTGTTCAGATATGACAAGAACTGTTTTTATTGGTAAGCCAACCAAAAAAGAAAGAGAAATATATGAAAAAGTTTTGTTTGTACAACAACAATCAATAAAAAAAATAAAGCAATCAATAGGCAAAAAAATGAATATTCTTGATAATTATGCACGAGAATTATTCAAAGAATCAAAAAAGTATTTTACTCATTCTCTTGGACATGGATTTGGTTTAGAAATACATGAAGCACCTTGGGTTTCATCAAAATCAACAAATTTAATTAAAGAGAATGAAGTCATAACAATAGAACCAGGTTATTATGATACAAAGCAGAAAATTGGTATTAGAATTGAGGATGATATCTTAATTAAGAGTAATGGTTTTGAGGTTTTGACATCAAAACTTCCTAAGAAATTAATTGTTATAAAATAAAAATGCTCAATAAACTCAAAGAATTTATTGGTATCAGTAAGTCGGAATAAAAAAATAAAATGATTAAGCCATTTCTGCTTAATCTTTAGTAATTAAAAACCCTAATGCTGAACTACTATCTTTAATTACTTTACCTTCTGAATCCCCTGCATTAACTGTTAACTTTTCATTAAACTTTATAGGAATGAAAGCAAATAATTTTCCTGTTTCTTCTGTTTCAATTTCATAAACTGCTTTCTCATTCTTTTCTTTCAGCTCAATCTTGTTTGGTTTAATTTTAAGTCTCTCTAGTATATCACTTGCCATGATATTAACTTTTGAATCACCAATTTTTAATTCATCGTTCTCAATAGTAATTTTTTCTGTTTTTATCTCAAGTATTTGTCCATTAAATTCATCCTCAAGAATCACATATTTCTCTGAAGGAATTATTCTTATTTCTTTGTTATTAATCTTTTTTAATATGGATTTTTTAGTTGTTTCTACTGTTATGTCATCTGCACTTATTTTACCAGGTTTTATTTCAATTTTTTCAACAAGTTCTGAAATTTCATTACTATCAATATCTTCTTGTGATCTTATTAAATCTTCTATTAAAATATCAATTTCTTTTTTTAATTGTTTAAGTGCAGTTATTTTATCTCCTGAATTAGTATCATCACTCATAACATCTGTAATTTTATTTTTGTAATAATAAGTTATTTCATTTCCAGATTCTGGGGCAATTGGGATTTCTGAGTTATATTCATCCAATTCAGCTTCTTGTCCTTCTTCATTCGATTCCTCTTCTTCTCCTTCATCCAATAATCCTTCACACTCTGACATTGCCTTTTTCTTATATTCTCCAAGTTCTTTTAATATTTCCATGATTCTTTCTTTGTTTTCCCATCCCTTTTCAGAAAGTTCTTTATTATTCATCTTTGATAATTTTTCATAGTGGGCATATTTTTCTTTAAGTTTTTCTAGATTTCCACATGCATCAACTTTAGCTATTGTTCCTCTACTACTTCTGATAGTTTGTGTATCTGTCCTACGAGCCCACTCAACATTATTATCTATTTCTCCTTCTTCTATTGCAACTTCCGGCCTAGTTAACTGTATATTATTATTACATCTCTCTAAGTCAATAGTTATTTCTTCTTTTAGTGTTTTAATTTTCTCGTGATATGCTTCGCTTGTTTCATCTTCGTCAATTTCATCTACTTCATCTAAAAGTAGATTCATTTTTTTCATTAATACTTCATTAGGAACACATTTAACATAAATACCTACTCCTGTGGAACCACCATCAACTGTGTTTAAGGTAATTGCATTGGAATGAGGTACTCCTCCACTAGAAGAATCTACAGAATCTGAGATAATTGGAGTTTCTGTTGAACTTAGAATATCTATCTCTTTACATAACCCTTTATCACATCCTTGAGAACATCTTTGTGATTTGTCTGCACCAAGATTATATGTTGAATAGCAGTATACTTCAGCCAGATAACATTCTTCACCTGAACATGAATCTACTGATGTAATCTTTGTTTTATATGGGCCACAAGTATCGCATGGTTCAATTAAAACACATCCATCATCTGCTTCATAATAATTTCCATTATAAGTATATGATGCAGTCCCAAAGTCTATATAATTTATTCCCCTATCAGTATCCATACATTTAGAATTATCTGTAGTAGTATCTACCTCTGCAATAACTGAGGATGTTATAGTTAAAAACATTAGAACAACTAAAAATAAAGTTATTTCTTTTTTCATTTTTTTACCTCCATTAATATATTTGGCATATTATTTATTATCTAAGTATACTATTTATTATAAAATTTCTTATAATTTCCAATTGAATTGAAGCTAAAATTAGAATATTTACTTATAAATCCATAAGTTTTAAAAATGTTTAATATAATTAAGTAATTATTACAATTATGAGGTATACATTATGGCAGCTAAAAAGAAAGTAACAAAGAAAAAAGAAAAGAAGAGTAAATATGATTTTTTATTTTATAAACAGGAAACTGCATGGAAACATGTTGATGAGAAGAAGACTCTTGCATTTTCTGAAGGATATAAAAAATTTCTTGATATTGCAAAAACAGAGAGAGAAGCAGTAACAGAAATAGAAAAAATAGCTAAAGCAAAGGGCTACAAAAACTTTGAAACAGCTAAAACTCTGACTGCAAAAGATAAGGTTTACTATAAAACAAATAAAAATATTCTTTTAGTCAACCTTGGAAAGTTTAATAACCTAAAAGTTATTGCAAGTCACTTGGATTCTCCAAGATTAGATCTAAAACCAAAACCTGTGTTTGAAGATTCAGATTTAGCTCTTCTAAAAACACACTATTATGGTGGAATAAAAAAATATCAGTGGGTTAATAGGGCTTTAGCAATACACGGATTTGCTCTACTTAAAGATGGAACAAAAAAGCAAATCTTGATTGGAGAATCTGATAAAGATTCTGTATTTGTTATTCCTGACTTATTACCTCATCTTGCAAAAGAACAATATGAGAAAAAGGTTGATAAATTTATTACTGGTGAAGATCTAAATATTATTATTGGTAATCTTCCTCTAGAAGATAAAGAAATAAAAGAGCATGTAAAACTTAGGGCTTTAAAGTTTTTACATGATAAGTATGGAATAACAGAAAAAGATTTTGTTACAGCAGAGCTAGAAATTGTTCCTGCTGAAAAAGCAAGAGATGTTGGATTTGACAAATCTCTGGTTGGCGCCTATGGACAAGACGATAGAGCGTGTGCTTATACTTCTTTAAATGCTATTCTTAATTCAAAGAATAAAGAAACTGCAATTGCACTATTTGTTGATAAAGAAGAAATTGGTAGTCAAGGAAAGTCAAGTGCAAAATCTAAGTTTTTGTTTAATTTCTTAAAAGAATTAATTACTAAACTAAGATTAAAAGTTGATGCATTTACTCTCTTGAAAAATGCAGAGATGTTGAGTGCAGATGTAACTTCAGCATTAAACCCTAATTTTAAAGATGCTCAAGATTCAACAAATGTTTCTATTCTTGGAAGAGGTGTTTCTGTTGAAAAATATGGTGGTGGTGGAGGAAAGTATGCTACTAGTGATGCTGACGCAGAGTATATACATAAATTAACAACTTTGTTTGATAAAAATAAAGTTAATTGGCAAACAGGAGAAAATGGAAAGATTGATCTTGGTGGTGGTGGAACTGTTGCAATGTTTTTTGCAGAGTATGGTTGTGATATTATAGATGTTGGCCCACCTGTTCTTGGTATGCACTCACCTTTTGAGGTAACAAGTAAGGTTGATATTTACTCTGCATATCTTGCATACAGAGTGTTTTTTGAGAATTAATTTATTTTACTTTTTTATTTATTATTAGATTATATTTTTCTTTTTTTGATTCTATTTCATCCTGTACTTTAGTCCATTCAGGTCTTATTTTATTTTTAAATTCATTATCTAACTTAGTGTAAAATCCAAAAAGTTGGTTTAATCTTCCAAAATAAGGATATAATTGATTTGGATTATAAAGTATACCATCCACTTTTATCTTTTTTTTAAGGTTTTTAATATTTCTTAATAATTTAGCAGTTTCTTTAAGTAATTTTAAATTTGCATTTATTTTAGGGTTTTCTTTTAATTCTTCTACCTCTTCTAATGATTTTTTCAAATATCTATGTTCAGCATTTATTTTTAATGCATCATTAGAAAGATTATTTAAGATCATATTTAGTCCTTCATGTTTTATAAAATATTTCCCCTTAATCTCGAAAATATATGAACCTTTTGATGGGAAAAAACCATTTTCTACTTTCTTAGAGTAAACTTTTAATATGTCTTTAGTTGGGCCTTCAAGAAGTTCTAGCAAACCCTTATTTAAGTTATTTTGAAATTCTTCTATTTTAGAGTCTTCCCCGCCCCCAACCATATTAATTACAAAGTAGTACTATTATTTAAACTTTCTGTACTATCTGATAAGTAAAAAGAATAAGCATCTGCTGACTGGCAGTGCACACAGGTCTCAGAATGTATAACCTCATTTAAGCCAGAAACAGCTCAAATTGACATATTTAAGGGTTTAATGCACTCGTCGTTGGTCAGGAGCACTGCAACTGAGGTCGGTAACATCATTTACATTAATAATATTTAAATTAAACTCCGAGAAGGGCTTACATTGCAGAATTAAGGTTTTTTCTTGATTGTTATAGTATATTTTCCTAAACTTAATATTCTATCAACTTGAGAATTTATTGTTTTATAATTCACATTGCAAAACTTATGAATCCATTTTTGTGTTAGTTCATCTGGATCAAATAAATCTGTTTTCTGATTACAAACTCTTTTCATAAGCAAATCAAATGCAGGGGATCCAGGATATGGAATAAGTGCAGAACAATATATCTCTTCAAAATCCGATATTTCCTTAATCTGTTTAGCAAATTCATAAGTTTTATTCAAGGAATTATCACTTTCATCTGGTAAACCTACAACAAAAGAGGGGGTTATTCCAATTCCTGCATTAGATAGTAAAGTAATTGATTCTAATGTTTTTTTAGGAGAAAATGAAGGACCTTTTGAAATTTTTTTAGCTAATTTTGGATCTCCTGTTTCAACACCAATAAATACATGTTTAACATTTAGCTTTTGAAATAATTCTATTGTTTCTGAATTAATTTTATCTGCTGTTGAAAAAACATAAAAACTTGGATTTAATTCTTCGGGTTTTAAATTGACAAAACTTCTAAAAGCATCCATATTTTGAGTAATTGAATCGCTAAAATCAACAATATATTCTATTCCATGTTTTTTAACAAGATGACTTACTTCTTGCCACACTCTTCCAGGATTTTTATATATTGCTTTTTTAGGTCCTGATCTTGCACAAAATATACAATTATATTTACAGCCCATATGTGTAAAAATATTTGTTCCACGATAATCCCACGTAGTGTGTTTTTGCTGAAAATTTTTAATATACTTTTCAAGATTAACAAATCCCCTATCAGGTGTTGGTAATTCATCAAAATCAGGGGGGGGATTGTAAATTATTTTATCATTTTTACCTTTAATAATATCAACAAATGGTTTTTCACCAAATCCAACTACAATATGATCTATTATAGACTGCCTATATAAAGCAATTTTCTCAGGTATTGCAGATGCATAAACTCCTCCAACAACAACTTTACATCCTCTTTCTTTTGCAGCTCTTGCAATCTCAACAGTTGAAGCATAATTTGGTGTTTTTGTATCAATTCCTATAATGGCGTTTGGCTTCAATCGGTTTATTATCTCTTGATTGGTTATTAACTCACCATCTAAAACTTCGATATTGGCATCTGGAAATTGTTGCTGTGCATATGTTGCAATAGATATTAATCCTAAAGGAACATAACATCCAGTTCTAGAATTATTAGTGTAACCGAGACTCTTCGCAGGTTGAATTAATTGAATATTTACCATTTTTCTGTTTTCCCTTCTAGATCAAATTCATTCATAATTATTTAATGGTAATTATTTATAGATTATAAGTTGTGGTTGTGGTATAAAACCACAACAATTATAAAGAAAAGAAGTATTCTAAGATTATGATTAAAGAAAACCTAGCTAAATTAGGATTTAGCCCTTCAGAAATTAAAATATATCTACATTTGATTCAATCAGGTAGCAGTTATCCAAAAGAAATCAGTAGTAAAACAAAAATAAATAGAACAAATGTTTATGAAGCACTAGACAGATTAATTGCTAAAGGAATAGTTTCATATATTGTAAAAAATAATATTAAATGGTTTGAAGCTAAAAAACCAGAATCACTTCTTACTATAATAAATGAAAAAGAAGAAAAACTCAAAAAAGTTAGAAATCATCTTCTTATGGATATTAATAAATTAACTATAACAAAAAATAACCCTACTCTAGAAGCAAATATATTTGTTGGAAAAAAAGGTTTGAGAATGATTTTTGAAGAAATATTAGAAATAAAAAAAGAGATATCCTTATTTGCTTCTGAGTTACAATTCAAAAAGTTTTTTGGATCCTATTTTGAACTATGGCATAAAAAAAGGATTGAATTAAAAATCAGCCAAAGGTCAATATTTCCTAAAAAGTTTGAATTTAAGCTTAAAAAAAGAAAATTGTTAAAATATAAATTTGTAGATAATAAATATATAAATCCCACAACAACCATACTTTACAATGATACCTGTATTTTCATTCAATGGTCAAAAGAACCAATTGCAATAAAAATAAATAATAAAGAAATTGCTAAATCACATTTAAATTATTTTAATATGTTATGGAATAGTTAGACATCAAAATCCAAGAAAAGAGGTTACACGAAATGATGCCAGTGGTACTCATGCACTCGCCGGACAATTTGTTGATATAATATTTAGAGAAAATTAAGATTTAATAAATAAACATTATTAGCTATTCTTTTTTGATCTGACCCTGCTTGTTTATGTGTAACTTCAAGAATTTTTTTAAAACCCTTGTGCATAGTATTAACACTTTCAATTGCAGATTCAATTCGCGGTCGAATCTGAGGTAAATTGTGCTTTATTGCACCATATAAAAAATTGATTTCAGGATAAAAATACATGGCTTTCATTCTTTCAACAGAATCTTCATCTAAACCACGAAACAAAGTTCCAAATGCATTTATATTAAGCATTTTACATTGAGCTAAAACCATGTTCCTTTCAAATGGAGAAGGAATCTTATCATTATACTGTTCTGCTTTATTAATTACATATCTAACTTCAGAATCCTCAGGAACTGCAGTATTTGAAATAAATTCCTTTGTTTTAATTGGGGGTAAATATCCTCCCAAAGGTCTTTTAATACCTAATTTACTTGCCATAGCAACTTCATAATGCAATGGACTTAAAAAATTCAACATCGATAAATGACCAAATTCCCCAATTTCTTTCAGTGCTATAATGTTAGCCATAAGATCTTCAACTGTTGTTTTAGGTGTTACACCTATCATTAAAACTTGAGGAATAAAATTTGAATATTTTGCAGATAATTTAACAAGAACTTTTGTTGCTTCAATATTTTGCTCAGCAGTTACTCCTTTTCCTAATTCTTTCAAAATCTTGTCTGAATAATTTTCAATCCCTGTACCTACCCCGACAATCATGTTTGGATTAGACTTAATTAAATTTTCAAGCTTATTTACATTATTATTTTGTAACAAAGCATCTGCTCTAGAAATTATACTTAATCCTACCATATTTTCAAGAAGAGGGTTTGAATATTGTTCTTCATTTTTTAAAGCTTTTACAAAAGAGGGTAATTTAGGAATAAAATTCTGATCTAAAATTTGCAAAGCGATTTTATCCTCTCCTTTTTCTTTTGCTAATTCAAATCTTAGTTTAATCTCTTTAATTATGTGTTTCATTGGTCGATTAGCAAATTTTGGTTCTTTATATAAAATACTACAATAATTACAGCTATTAGAATCTTTAAAATTTTTTGAATATCCAATTGAACTAAGAACTTTAAATTGTTTATAACTAGTTGGAGTGTCATTTATTTTCTTCCAATTAAAATTATGAGGCATTACTTCTTCCCATCCTTTAGGAGGATATATTACATCATTAATTAATATTGTTTTGTTAGAATCTTGCCCAACAGACCATATTAAATTTGGAATGTTTGATTTATTTTCTAAGTTTAAATTATCCATAAAAGAAACAATAGCTTCTTCAGCCATTCCCACAATAACATAATCTATAAAGTTATGATGCACTTGTAAAATTTCTTGTTTTAACTCACTTGCTGCAGCCCCTCCAACTAATACTTTAGAATCAGGATATTTTTTCTTAATTTCACTTGCAAGAACAAGGGTTGGTAAATAATTAAATGAATATGTAGAAAAACCGAAAATTTCACTAGGTTCAATTAAATTAAGTATTTTAGGAATCAGTGCTTCTGATAATACCTGATCTGAAAATTCATAAGCCACAATATCTTCTAAAGCCATTCCAGATTTAATAAGAGAACCAATAAGTCTTTCAACCCCATAATTATTATTGTATGTGGATTGATTAGATTGCTCTATTAATGGTGCAGATATAAATGATATTTTCTTCATAATTGAATAAAATATTATTTTATTTAAAAACTTTTACAAAAATATACATTAAAGAGTAGTAACATATCAAAACCTTGACATAATAAATTATATTCTCCGACATCATTACATAAAGAATGTCTAACATCTATCAATATAAAGAAATATTGTGAAAACAAAAAAGAGGTTACAAAATCGTAGACCTGTTAGCACATATGCATCTGCTGACTCAGAGTTCTAGCAGGTCTGTGTGTCATGAGGCGTATCTTTATTAATAGTGTTCGGAGTTGTACTTATTCCAATAGGAATATTCTGCTATTTTATTCCTCCACTAAAAAGTTATGGAAAACTAATACTAAACTTAATATCCTTATTTATTTTCATAATATTTATTGATGCAATAATAATGCTTGAATCATCAATGCTTATTAATATTGCTATGTTTGAGAACTTCAAAATAATGGTAATGATATCCTGCTTTAGCCTAGTAAACCTCTCCTATATCGTTCTAATATGGCACGTAATAAACAAAAGCGGAGCAGTAGAAACAGGAGGAAAAATAGCAGGAGCAGTAAAATATATAGCAATGATATGATTTTTCATTTATAAATAAACTAAAAAATAGTATATTATCACTTACAAGTAATAACATAATCAAAAAGTTTATACTTTCTGCATCTTGTGAGCTGGGCTTTGTGTGGCTTGTATTCTGGCTTTTTGGGTTAATGCTTGGGGTGTTAATCGTGAAAAATAAGAATGTGCAGGAAAATTTTGTTGTTAAGTTGTCGTCGGTCAGGAGTTTGATTGATAGTCGTCTTACTCTTATTGATAGTCGTCATCTGTTGAAGTTAATGGGGAAATTGGCTCATTATCATTATAATAAAAAGAAATTTGTTATTCTTGGTGTTGAGAGAGATTTGTATAATTTGTTGATTTCTGGAGGTTATAATCCTTTTACTGTTTATCGTTGGTTGCTTCTTGAAAGAATGCCTGATGACCTAAAATTTAAGCTAAAACAGAAAGAGATCACTCAGAAGAAAGCTGTTGCTTTGGCTTTTGAAAGGCGAGGTGAAGGTGTTAAGGAATTAACTCAAAGCGTTAGAATCTTAGGATTAAATATTATTTCGAGGATCTAAAAATGGGAATTAATTATGCAAGACCAACAAAAACTAGAAAATTACCTAATATTCTTAATAAAAAACAATTAATTTCTCTATTTGAAGTTATTGATGATTCTAATATTTTTATGGGATGTTTTATTGCATTATTTTGTGGTTTAAGAATTAGTGAAGTTTGCAACTTAAAAAAGCAAGATGTTGATTTAGAATCAGAAAAAGTATTTGTAAGACAAGGAAAAGGAAATAAAGATCGGATTGTTATGTTGCCTTCTAAGGTTAAGCCTGTTTTTGAGAGATGGTTCAGGTTGCAGACTGATTCTGAATATTTTATTTCTGGATATAATTATAATCAAGCTAGATCAGAAATTTTAAGTAAGCACTTTAGAAAATATCTTATTAAAGCTGATTTAAGCATTAAGACTTTTAAGACTACATGTGGTCAGCAGAGATATGCTTACAGTTTCCACACCTTAAGGCATACTTATGCAACTTTGCTTTTAGAAAAAGGTGTTGACCTTTACTATGTTCAGCGATCACTAGGGCATGTAGATATCCATACAACACAAATCTATGCATATATCAGCAATGCAGATTTAAGAAATAAAATAAATATGGCATTCGGCAAAACTGAAAAGAAATCTAAAAAGAACTTGAATGTTAGTGATCCTTTGCAATTGTTAAAGTTGAAATTTGCAGAAGGAGAAATAGAATTAGATGAATTCAGAGAGAAATATGAGTTATTGATTGAGCTTAGTAATGTTTGATTTTTGGTTATTTATAGGCAACTGCTCATTCTTTTTGTGTTGGCAGTATTTTGCCTTTTAGGGCGATATTTAGGGGTTTTCTACTGTTGGTATAATACTATATATTACTTGTTATTTCGTTGCAGTAGCCCTTTTAATTGCAATATCTTTTCTTGTGTTTGTTTTGATCTTAAACAGAAGCTTTTTTGTTTATCAACATATTGTCTGTAATGTTGTTGTTCTTTTTTTGGACAAGTGATTATCCAATAATCAAAGTATTTATTCAACAACTCAACCTTTTTTTTAATAGATTTTTTATTATTAGTTCCTTTTTCTACTTCTACGGCAATTCTTTTTTTATTGTATGTAAATACTACATCTGCTCTTAAATCTTTTATTGTGTATTCTATTATTGAGTTTTCAGAATCTATCCTTGCAATTAAATGTTTCATACAGAAGTGATAATTCGATTCTGTTTTTGAGGTGTTTTTGATTATTAGATTGTTTCCTAGTTTCCCATCTAGGTAAGTGAAGGGATAATATTGATATTGAAAATGTTTAGTTAATAATTCTTTTTGTTCATCATTTAATTCATCTGCTTGATAAAAACTTTTTTCTAATAATTGTTCATCTTCTTCATTTAACTTAATGA
>CAYZNE010000011.1:0-14879 GCA_964478955.1 uncultured Methanosarcinales archaeon | reverse complement strand
ACCTTGTTGTTGTTGCCTATAAGTTATAAATACCTACTGGACAAACCACAATTAATTATATAAAGGGGAAATGCTTCTTTTTAGCTATGTTTTTAGCAACCTCCTTAAAACACTATAAAAATCCAGAAGTAATGGATATAATAGTTAAACAAGCAGAAAACAAAGAAGTTGGAGTAATGTTTGGAATCAACAAGTTTGGTAAAAGACCAGATGTTCTTGTTTATCCTAATGATGTTCTTGAGTTTGCTAAAAAAAGGGTTTCAAGCTTTCACTGCTCAGAAGAACTATGGAAAGATGTGTTATCTTTATCATCTAATTTAAAGAGAAAACAATTAAATGAATTAAGAAAAGGTTGGGATTTTATTCTAGATATTGATTGCCCTATCTGGGAGCTATCAAAATTAACAACGCACTTATTCATAGAAGTTCTTAAAGCTCATGGAATAAAGGGCATTACATGTAAATTCTCAGGAAACAAAGGGTTTCATGTTGCAGTTCCATTTGAAAGTTTTCCTAAAACAATAAGCTATGAAAATAACGTAGTTAAAGTAAAAGATTACTTTCCAGAGTTTCCTAAGCTTGTAGCTAAATATATTCTCGACTATGTCGAATCTAACTTTATCAAAATAAAAGATAATAAAGTTAGTATGTTAGATAAAAAATATTCTTTTGAAGAATTAAAAAAGATGTTTGATTTTAAATTTGAAGAGCTAACTTACAAAGAATGTTCTAAGTGTAAAAAAATACAAAAGAATGAAAAGAATTCTTGGTTTGAATATCTCTGCAATAAGTGTGGTTTTACACAAAAACTAGAAGATGAAAAGGCATTCAGAAAATGTCCTAAGTGCAGTTCAATTATGATTCAAACAACAAATAAAATTGATAAGAATAAATGTGCTTGTGGTTCTACAAAGTTTACACAAAAACTAAATCTTTCTAAAGTAATAGAAGTTGATACAATTCTTATTGCTTCTCGTCATATGTATAGAATGCCCTATTCTCTTCATGAGAAATCTGCATTGGTATCAATTCCAATCAAAACAGAAGAAGTTTTGAGTTTTGAGAAAAACAATGCTAAACCTGAAAATGTAACTTTTAATATTCCTTTTCTAAACAGAGATGTTGCAAAAGGCGAGGCAAAAGAACTACTAGAAAAAGCAATTGCATCAGAAAATAAAATCAAAATGCAAATTGTAATAAAAAATAAAGTTTATCAGTATGACAAAAAGAGTTTTGAAGAATATGAAATAGATCAGGAAGCAGTTCCTGAAGAATTCTTTCCCCCATGCATAAACAACTGTAGAAAAGGTTTAGAAGATGGAAAGAAAAGAGTATTATTTTCCCTAGTTAATTTTCTTAATAGTTTAAACTGGTCATTTGACAAAATAGATGAGTATATACATGAGTGGAACAAAACAAACGAAGAAGAACTAAGAGAGAATGCTCTTAAAAGTCAAATGAATTATAGAAAACAAAGAGAAAAGATTCTTCCACCTAATTGTGATACTGCAGGTTACTATAAAGATCTAGGCTTATGTACACCAGACGGTCTTTGTGCAAGGATAAAGAATCCTGTTCAGTACGCAAAAGTAAAAGCTAAAATTAATAAGAAAGGTAAAGGGGGCAGGAAGAAAACAAAAGAGAAATCTTTTGGTCATTCAACAAAGTTGAATAAGAAAGATGTTGAAGTTAAAGAAGAAAAAGATAATATTAAATAGTAATTATGATTTCTATAGATTATGATTAAATACGGTTTAGATCTGAATTACAACATGTATCGTTGGAAGAATAAGGGGGTAGAGACAGAGGCATTCTTAGGAAATAATGGTGATTTTAGAATAATGCAGAGAAAATTAGGTAAACAAAACAAAGCAATAATAGGAACATTTAGTAATTATTCAGAATCGGGGCATATGCTTTTTGCAGCATTATTTAATTATGTTAACAAAATAGGCGCAATTGATAAGATTTATACTACTATTGATTTTAATTTTGCATTTAAAACCCCAATAGATAATCGTAATCAATCAGAAATTGATAGAAATATAAAACAACCTTTAGATATAATAATAAATAATAATATTGAAGAAGTAGGGAATTTAGCAACAGTTGGCTCAACAACAGGACATCGTTATTTTGGAGTTATGAGTAATAATAATTTTCTAATAATTAAAGAATCAGACGAAAAAAAAGGAATTTCTGGATGGAATCAAAATCATAAAGGATTTTTTAATGAAGTAATTTATCTTGATCAAGAAGATGTATTCAAAGTTCTAAAAGCAATATACACTTTTTCTCATGATAAAGCAGTACTAAATAATATTTACAATGAAGCTAAAGAATTCTATGAAAAAAATGAAACACCAAAACCTCAGACTAAAGAAAAAGCAAATGAACAAATCCTATGTTCATTTATGTTTAGAAAATTTAGAGATTAAAAAGAAAAATGCACAAGTTTCCCCTTGTGCATGGGTTTTTGTGTTAGGTGTTTAAAAAATGGAGGTGTGTGTTTAACATTAAATCTGTGATTTCTTATTTAGCAATTTCCTGAAAAAACGCACTTCGTCAATAGGCATGACACCTTGATAATAAAGCTCTCTTGAAGCTCTAGTGAGCTCGGCTAAATCTTGTACTGAAAATTCTGATCTCATCTTATCACCCCACGAAACGTGTTTATATAATAATATCATCTTATTCTTATAAAGCAGTTATGAATTTTAAATTCACAAGCATTATAAAGGAAATTTTGTAATTTTTTTCATCGTTCAGAGAAACATCTTCTTAACAATGTTTATTTCTATATTACTTTATAGAACACCATCTTAGTGAGATTAGTAGAACTTCAAATTTTTAGATAAAACACTGTTAAGCTCAATCTTGACTGTCCAATGAACACAATTATAAGTGAAAATATATAAATAAAGTATATTTAATAGTCTGTATGAAAACAATAATTCGTGACCTAAAAAAAGGACTTGTCAAAGTGCAGATTGAGAATTCAGACGACCTATGGTATCTTAATCAGATTATAGAGCAAGGAGATATTGCTAGATGCAGGACTATTAGAAAAATAAAAATTGGAGATGAGAACAATCCTAAGATTGTTAAGAAACCACTAACACTAACAATTAATGTTGAGAATATAGAGTTTCATGAAACAACAGGCAATCTGCGGGTTGCAGGTAAAATAATTGATGGTCCTGATGATATCCCAAGAGGAAACTTTCACACATTTACGCTTGACCAAGGAAAAGATATAACTATAATAAAAAAGAATTGGCCAAAACACTTACTAGATAAATTAAAAGAGTCAGAACAAAAAACTTCAGAGTATCTGGTTGTTATATTTGACAGAGAAAAAGCAATCTTTGCAGAACTAAAAAGAAGAAACTACAAAATTCTAAGTTCCATAAATGCTGATGTGCAAAAGAAAGATGCACCTAAAACAAAATCAGATAACATCTATAAAGCGATAATAAAACAAATAGATGAATATCTTAAAAGATCAGACTATCAAAATATAATAGCCGCATCCTCTAACTTCTGGAAAGAATACTTAATGAAAGAGTTAAGCGAAGAACTGAAAAAGAAAACTGTGTTTGCAACTATTTCTTCAGTTGACAAAAATGCCTTGAATGAACTAATAAAAAGACCAGAACTTAAAACTCTGCTTTCTAAAGAAAGAATAATGCAAGAGCTGGTGTTTATTGAAAGAGTTCTAGAAGCTCTTGCAAAAGAGAAAGCGTTCTATGGAATAAAAGAAGCAGAAGAAAAAGTAAATGAAGGAAATATTAAACTTCTTTTGGTTAGCAATAATTTTATTATTAAAACAAGACAAGAAGATAGTTTTGGAAAACTAAATTATATCATGCGAACTGCAGATAAGGCCCAGGCAGAGTTACATATAATTTCCTCAGATGAAGCCTGCAAACAACTAGATAATCTCGGTGGAGTTGCAGGAATAAAAAGATGGTAATTAATTCTTTTATATAGTCAGCAGAAAGTATTAAATACTCTGCTTAATTCTCATTAATAAGATGAATATTAAAGACATACAAATCGGACAAGGGTATTTATTAGTTGAAACAACTGAAAAGCTTGGAGCCTTTGATTTTGCTAGAAACCTAGTAGATATAACTGGAAGGGGAATTAAACCTAGAAGAGGCGTATCAAAAGATTATAATAATAACACTAAAGACTCAAAAGACGGATTAACATTAAGACAAAAAATCGGCTTAGATAAAATGCATGATCTTTTTATTAAAATCCCCTTAAATATAAGTTTAGAGGGAGGTTTAATTATTCCTGGTTTATCTAAATACCAATTAGCAAAACATAAAATATTCTATGTAAATAAAGATGGAAATAATAAATTTAATGATCCTGAATGGAATGTGTTATCTAAAGCAAAATACAATAAACTTCCATTTGCATTAAAACAAGTTTATAGTAGTTTAAAAAAATTTAATTAATAAAATAAGCACATTTACCAAACTCTTCTAGGCAAATACCATTCGGTGTGCAGTCAGTAGGTGTTGTGCAGTTATCTTCAGAAATAACAACTTCATCAGTATAAACAATACATTCTGCAACTGGTTGTTGAGGATATGCTTGGCCTGCAAGATTGTCTTTTGCCAGATTATCTTTAGCAATACCCATTCCAGAGTTTACACCAATTGCATAGAAGAATACAAAACACACTAAAAAAATCACCATTGTAAATGCTGCAAAAGAAGTCGCATTCATCTTTGAAAAAAAGAATAAGTTAGCAACTTCATTTTTTTTCTTTGATTTCAATTTAATACCCCTAGCTCAAAATAAGTACATCGTCCAAATTCTGAAAAACAGAAACCATTTTCTGCGCAATCTGTATGTTCATCACAGATTTCAGAAGTTACACTAATTTGATTATTATATATGATGCAGTCTTCTACCTGCCTATAAGCTGCTGCAGCAACATTGTCTTTTTCTTTGTAATTAGCACCTGCCATAAACGCAGCAGCAATACACAAAATAAAGACTACAATCACAATTATAGATATAGAAGTGATTCTATCACCCTTAGATAAGCTAAATTTAGATTTAGGTTCTTTAGACATTTTAATATAACTTATAACTTTATCATTTTTAAATTGTTCTATTGAATAAGAGTAAATTAATACATACAGATCAAAAACTATAGATTTTAGCACAACAAACTTTATATATAACCTACCCGCAACAAACATCACATATAGCGTTATAGCTTTAAATTAACACCATATATGGTGTGTTGTCACACAAAGGTGAAATCATGAAATGCCCGTTTTGCGGAAGCAATGATACAAAAGTACTTGAAAGCAGAGATACAGAAGAATTCTCAGTTACTAGAAGAAGAAGGCAATGTGAGAAGTGCAAAGCAAGATTCACAACTTATGAAAGAATAGAATTAAACATTCGAGTGCTAAAGAAAAATGGGACAACCCAACAGTTTGAAAGAGAAAAACTGATTAGGGGGCTCACAAAATCTTGTGAGAAAAGGCCAATCACAACAGAAGAATTGGAAATTATTGTATCTAAAGTTGAAGCATATATCATGAAAAAGGGGTTAAAAGAAATAAAAACAATTAAAATTGGTTCAATTATTATGAAAGAGCTAAAAAAACTAGATAAAGTTGCATACATAAGATTTGCATCAGTCTATAAAGATTTCACAGATATTGATTCTTTTATGGAAGAAGTAAATAAATTAACTAAAAAAGATTAGGTAAGAATAAAATGATAAAAATAAACAAGATAAAAAAAAGAAATGGGCTAATTGTAAATTTTAATCCTGAAAAAATAACTGTTGCAATATTTAAAGCTGCAAAATCAGTCGGCGGGCACGATATGACAAGAGCAGAAGCAATAGGCAAAGAAGTTTTAAAAGCATTAAAATCAGAAACCAAATTAGGAGAAATTATTTCAGTTGAACATATTCAAGATTTAGTCGAGAAAATACTGGTTAAGGGTGGACACTATAAAACTGCCAAAGCATTTATCATTTATAGATATGAAAGAAGCAAAACAAGAGAAAAAACAAAAGAAATACTAAATGGGCATATTGATACTTTAAAAGTTTCACATAATGCTCTCCAAGTTCTTGAAAGAAGATATCTACTTAAAGATCCAATCACAGGTAAACTTCTTGAAACACCTTCAGATCTCTTTAGGAGAGTTGCAAACAATATTGCAGAAGCAGAAAAAAAGTATTCTACAAAAACTGAAGAAAAAGAAATTGCAGAGGAATTCTACAAGATGCTTTCAAACTTAGAATTTCTACCAAATAGTCCTTGCCTTATGAATGCAGGAACATCTATCCAACAATTGTCTGCATGTTTTGTACTTCCAATGGGAGATTCAATGGAAGAAATCTTTGAAACCTTAAAGAATACTGCCTTAGTCCATAAATCTGGAGGAGGAACAGGATTTTCATTCTCAAGACTAAGATCAAAAAACTCTGGTGTAAGAACTACACAAGGTGTTGCAAGTGGACCAATAAGTTTTATGACAGTTTATAATTCTGCAACAGAAATCATAAAACAAGGTGGAAAAAGAAGAGGTGCTAATATGGGTATCTTGAGGGTTGATCATCCCGATATCATAGACTTTATTACATGTAAAGAACATAATGATACACTAAATAATTTCAACATTTCTGTTGGGATTACAGAGGATTTTATGAAGGCTGTTGAAAATAATGATTACTATGAACTGATAGAGCCACATACACAAAAGGTTATTAGCAGAACATTAGCAAGACAGGTTTTTGATTTAATAGTTGTAATGGCCTGGAAAAATGGGGAACCAGGAATAATATTCTTAGATAGAATAAATAAAGATAATCCCACGCCTAATGTAGGAAAGATAGAATCTACAAATCCTTGTGGTGAACAACCATTACTTCCTTATGAATCATGTAATTTAGGATCTATCAATTTATCTAAATTTGTCAAAGAAGATGGAAGTGACTTTGATTGGAATAAATTAAGAAAAACAACAAGATTAGCAATCAAATTTATGGATAATGTTATTGATATGAATAAATTTCCATTGCAACAAATAACAGACATGGTAAGAGCAAATAGGAAGCTTGGTCTTGGGATAATGGGTTTTGCAGATGCACTTTTTGAACTCAAAATTGGTTATGGCTCTGAAAAAGGGATTGTAATGGCAGAAAAAGTAATGAAATTTATCAGGGATAAAGGAAGGGAAATGTCAATAGAACTTGGAAAGACCAGAGGATTATTCACCAACTTTGAAGGTAGTTTACTGGATAAAGAAAATAGGCAACAAAGAAATTCAACAATTACAACAATAGCACCAACAGGAACCTTAAGTATGATTGCACATTGTTCAGGGGGTTGTGAACCTGTCTTTGCATTGGCTTATGTAAAAAATGTTATGGATAACACAGAACTTACTTATGTTCATGAATATCTTAAAGAAATGTTGAAAGAGAGAAATCTTTATACGCCAGAATTAATGAAAAAAATTATAGAACAGGGTTCATTGCAACATATTGATGAAATCCCAAAAAATATAAAAGAAATTTTTGTTACTGCACATGACATAACACCTAAAGACCATATTAAAATGCAGGCTGCATTTCAAAAATACACCGACAATGCAGTTTCTAAAACTGTTAATTTTCCTTCTGAAGCATCTATTGATGATATTGATAAAGTATACAAATTAGCTTACAAACTAAATTGTAAAGGAGTTACTGTTTATAGAGACGGTTCAAGAGGAATGCAAATTATGAGTGTTGGCAATAAAGTAAATGAAGGTATTAAAAGGGATGTTGATAAACTTGCTACTGAGCTTAAAGAAAAAATTCTAAATAATGGTAACAAACAAAAGGAAAGGAAAGGAAAAATAACTTTGAGCAAAAAAACAGGTAAAAAAGACCAATGTCCTGAATGTGGAACAAAAATGCAGTTTAAGGAAGGTTGTGCTTCATGTCCAAAATGTGGATTTTCTTTCTGCAATAGTGCATAAATTAACTTACCTACTTTAAAACTAACAAAGTGAGGACAAATTGGGAAGACTTCATGTTTATACAGGAGATGGAAAAGGGAAGACAAGCATGGCAATGGGTATGGCAATGAGGGCATTAGGCCATGGACAAAGAGTAGTAATAATACAATTTCTAAAAGGGCAGGAAACTGGAGAACAAAATATTAAAAATTTTAATAAAAAACTTATTTTTAAGAAATTTGGTTCTAAAAACTTTATCTTTGAAAAAAAGAATCAAACAGATTATACTATTGCAGTTGATGCAGTAAATTTTACTCTTAATATACTCAAAACAAAACCAAATTTAATTATTCTTGATGAGATAAATGTTGCACTCAACCTTGGTCTTATTTCACTAGATTCTGCAATGACAATAATTAATTCTTGTCCTAAAAATACAGAACTTGTATTTACAGGAAGAGGTGCACCTAAGAAAATCTTAGACATTGCGGACCTAGTAACAGAAATGAAAAACTTAAAACATTATTTTAATAGGGGAGATAAAGCAAAAAAAGGAATTGAATATTAACTATTCTAAATTCTCAATATCTAAGATTTCACCATGAAACTCTACTTCTACATCAATATTTATCTCTTGCATAATCTCATCTTCATATACAGAGAAACCTGTGATCATAGAATCAACTGAGCCAGTATATGGGCTTGAAATTATTTCTTTGCAGTTAACAAATACTTTTTGCAAACCGCCTTCATTAAAGCTATAGGCGACTCTGTAAGATTTACCATCTAATAAATCTAAAGGTGGAGATTTAATAACAGGGAGCCCTGCTTCAATGGTTTTATCGGCCAAGTTATACTTCATTGCAAGTCCAGGAATCTTTCTTGAATAAAATAGAATTATGTAATCAGGCATCTTTGGATAATTTTTCTTTTCAAGTTCTTCTTTTAGGTTTCCTCTATAAGTATACATTCCTTGGTTGGTTAAAGGAAAGTCTCCTTCTAAACTACTCTTAATAACAAAAGAAGTAATTTTATCTTCATCAAAAGAGTTGTTTGTGTTTACATTAATAACAACAATAGAGAGTATTACTAAAATTGCAACAAATATAGATATGGTTGATTTTTTCATTTTAAGAAATTAAGAAATACTAGTTTATAAAATTTATTAAAAAAAATACTCAATAAGCATAAGACTTATTGGCATCAAAAAAACAAAATTAAAAATTTTGGTCATTCAACAAAGTTGAATAAAACAAAATTAAAAGTGTGTCAAAAATTTAAATTTTTGAACATTTTGGTCATTCAACAAAGTTGAATAAAATGAAATAAAAAAATACTGGTTATTAACAACCAGCTATTGTGCAGATTGCACCTCTAACACTATCGACATTGTATGGACCAACAAATTCATGATTATCGAAGATAAGTGTTGGTGCATATTTTAATCCAAGGTTTTTAGCTTTACTCATAGCCATTTCATAATCATATTCGCTATAAATATCTATACAAATTGCCTTGTCTTCACTTGAAACCCTAATACATCTCCATTCTACCTCAATATAATCTTGTGTTTCTAGGTCAGTAATTAGTTGAGTTATTTCTTTACTTTTAGAGTCTGTTTCAGAATAGTAGTATGTAACAACAGGTCTTCCTAATGTTGCTTCTGGTTCTGAAATAAGTTCTGGCTTAAGTACTTCTGTTTCTATAACCGCTTCAGGCTCCTCTTCAACAATTGGCTCAGGCTCAACAACAACTTCCGGCTCTTCAATAACCACTTCAGGCTCCTCTTCAATAACTATCTCAGATTCTTCCTCAATAACTACTTCAGGTTCCTCTTCAGTAGTTTCAGGAGTTATTTCAAAACCTACATTTTCTTCCATGTCTTCTGTTGTGTCTTCAGCGTCTTCATCAAAAAAGATTTCTATATCTGCATTAGCTTTTAATTCTTCGATAAATTCAGTGTATCCTTCATTTGATTTTTTTGTCAGCAATGCTTCTTCAGCGTCAGCAATAATAGCATCATCAAAGTCTAATTTTTGAATTAGGTGATATCCGTATGTTGTTTTAACAACTTCAAACTCACCTGAATCTAGATTAAATGAAGCTTCTTCAAACTCAGGTACCATTTCACCTACACCAAAGAAATATTCTCCACAAGTAGGAACAGATCCGGGGTCTTGACTTAATGAAGTTACATAATCACAGAAATTAGAATCATCTTCTTCTAATTCTGTTTTTAGTTCATCTAATTGATCATAAATTTCTTGATCTTCTTCTTCAGTCAGAATAAGAATGTGCCTTACAAAAACTTTGTTTGTAAGATAGTCAATTACTTCAGTATTATCAACAGTCATGTTTTGTCTAAATGTTCTGTTTGCAACTCTATCTATTAAGATAAAGTTTTTGAAATCATCTAGCAAATTATCAAGAGTTAGTCCTGTGGCTGCAAGATTCTGCTCAATTTGTTCTTTAGTTAAACCTCTTTGAGCAATTAGTTCATTAAGACTTTCCTCAGCGTCAGCAGCAGTAACAATAATGCCTAACTCCTCTGCTTTTTGAGTGAGTAATTCTTTCTCAATCAAAGAATCTAAAACATCTTGTTTTGTTACAGGAAAAAAAGATGTTGCCATAACAGTATCATATTTCTCGTTTAAATCACTTTCAAATATTGCAACATTATTTACAGAAGCTACAACCCCCTCATCAGTTGAGGCAGGTGCAAATGTGAACCATGCAGCAACAATAATTGCTAGAACAACTAATACTGCAACTAAAGAAAATAATAATTTATTAGAATTTTTCTTCTTAGACTTAGGTTTTTTCTTTTTAGGTTTTGTTTCCATTTTACTTACATTTCCTTTTTTATGTTTAACCTTAATAGGAGCAATAATTTTCTTAGAACTCTTTTTAGATTTTTTAGGTTCTTCAACAAGATTCTCAATCTCTTGAAGTTCTTCTTCACTAATATCTTCTAAATCTTCAATTTCGTCAGAACCAGTTTCAATTTCAAAGTCTAGATCATCAATATCCTTTACTAAGTTATCTTTTGCCATATAATCACCTTTACTAATTAATTTTGATTTTAAAAAGTTAAAACATCAAACTACTTATCCTAAACCTAGAAGGTAAAGAATGGTAATCTTGTCTGCTAATAATAGTGATATAACTATTTTAGCGTAGTTTCACCCCTTCTTTACTTTAAGTAAGTTATTTTATATATAAATATTGTGTTTTGTTTATAAACAAAACACCCTAGAAATTTATGGTATTAATAGTTATAATAATTATAAATATGACTAAATAGGGCAATTATGTTACTATTTCTTCATTTTTTTCTTAATCATGTCTCCCAAAGTCATTGGGCCAGACTCAACATGCCTCAAATTTACAGGTTTATCTTCAATTTGCTGCATAAGTTTAATGTGTAGATACTTTTCTAGCTTTTCAATTACCACCACACTGGGCTCAAAATGACTAGATTCAATATTATGTAATAAGGATTCTTTTATTGCAAGCATTTTAGCAAGTTCTTCTTGCTTTAAACCCTTTCTTTCTCTTGCTTGCTTAACAAGTCTTCCGTAATCTGACACAATAACATTAACAGTGCTTGTTGAGGGAGAGTCATCCTGATATCTTTGTTCTGGCTCATCATAAATTGGTTCTTCAACCTTAACTTCTTCTATAACCCGACCTAATTTAGTACAAGTTGCACAAACATTCATCTCTGCACCCTCTATTTTTGTCTTAAATATTCTTTCTGTTTTAGAACCACATAAATTACAAACCGCCATCTTACCACCCTATTTTATTCTTAAATAATTAATTATGCACTCTCATTGAATTCAGTTAATTTCTAATGTGCTACAAACCCGCAAGGTACAACCCCCTACAACGCACCCAAGTTGCTTTTACTATCAGCTCGCCTTAGGTGCATTATTAAATAATTATTTTGAAATTATAAGATAAGTATAAGTCAACTCCCCTATAGTTATAGTATCTGAATTTAATAGTTTAAGAGCTTTTTGTTTTTGAGACATTAGCTCAAGCAAATCATCTGGCCTTTGTATCAAGACACCAATCTTTCCTTTAGGTTTTATAATATAATCTGCCTGATAAAGAAATTCAGAGTAGACTTTTTTTACTTGCTTAACTGCCATGTGCTTAGATGCAGAGGGCATAAAAGTTATAATTTTATCCACTGTGCCCTTATCAAATTTACTGTCAACCCAATCAAGAGAAACTTTTGAGAACTGTATTAAATCGAGAACTCCTGCAACTTTTGCATTTGCTTTCCCTGCATTTAAATCCCTCAACAAATCAGAATATGCAAAGACATATTTAGTCTTTTTTAGTTTAGCTAAATTCTTTTTTGCATCAAGTTTTATTTTTTGCATTATTTTATCAGTATTTACATCTTTAAAAAGTTTAGAGTTAGCTGCAGGAAAAACTACGTCATAAAAATTATGCATTTTAGTTAACCATAAACATGCTTCTATAACAACTTCTGCAGTTTTAGAATTAGGATCTAGAAGAATTTCTCCCCCTTTAAAATCAATTTCTCTAACCAGATGGTGTGCAATTGTTGCTCTTAATGATTTACCAGAGTTAATAAGTTTATATTGTCTTTTACTTAAATTATTTTGAGTTAAATCAATTCCAAATATTACCTTATAATTTTGAATGTAGAGTAGAACTTTTAGGTCAGGACTTTTCATTGAAACTTCTAGTTCAGGAAACTGATCAATTATTATTGCACCAATCTCAGGTTCTATATCACCAGAAGTAAAATCATCATTGTCATGATCACACCTAACATGAAATGTTGGGTTCTCATCAAACCAATATTTACACACATCATTTTTTACAATGGACTTTATGTTTTTTTTAACATCATTTTCATCTTTAAACTCAAACTCACCAATATGAATAATAATTTTGTTTACTGATTGGGCAAGTACTGAAAACTTAAATAACGCTTCAAGATTTTTTGTATTATTATCTATTTCAAATGAAATGTGCTCTTCAAATATTTCTGAATCTACACCTAAATATTCCTTTACATCTTTTACACAAGTTTTTTCAGTGCCTAACTCAGTTAGCATAGTTATCTTTATTTTATCCATACTTTGAAGGAGAATAATATACTTTTTAAAGTATTTCATTTTAGCTAAAATCATGTATTTATTGAATCTAAATAAGAAGAATATTGCACTCAGCATAGCTGAAGCAGTAAGATTATTGAAACCTAGAAAGTATCATCTGATTGATGATTTTTTGATTATGGAAGGACTATCTTTTTTTAAAGAAATCAGATTAAAAAGATCTAGTTTTGGGTTTGTTAAATCAATAAATAGAGTTATCACAATTAGTAGAAGTTTAGATGATGTTAAGATTGCACTATCTAAAGTTGATTTTAGAAAACACTATAAAAAAGATTTCAAAGTTGAATGTAGTGGATTTGGAAAAGATAATTTAGAAAAAACTAAACTCTTTGCTTTGCTAATTACAAGAAATCTAAAGAATAGAGGAGTAAATCCTATTGTTAATGTTAAAAAACCAAATACTTTATTCTCAATTATTCAAGGGAAAACAAAGTATTTTGTTACACAAACAATCTGGCAAAACCAAGACAATGCAAAAGAAAGAGAAAACAAAGAACTTCCTGAAAAAATGCCAACAACACTCAGCCCAAAACTTGCAAAAGCAATGATAAATCTTTCTGGATTAGGAAAAGGCAAATTAATAGATCCATTTTGTGGTGCAGGGGGAATTCTGATTGAAGCTGCAAGATTAGGATTTAGAATTACAGGTTATGACATTGACAAAAGAGCAATTGGCAAAGCAAAGTTGAATCTTTTGCATCTGGGAATAAATAAAGTTCATCTTGAATTAAAAGATGCACTAACAATTGATAAAAAGTATGATGCAATTATTACAGATTTACCTTTTGGAAAGAATTCTAAGATTAGCATAGAATTAGAGAAACTCTATAAACAATTTTTTGATATTGCACTCAAACATTCTAAGAGAATAATTGTTGGAATGCCAAGCACCACAAGCAAGAGTGTAATAAATAAGAAATGGAAAATTGTTGATTTTTTTGAGCTTTACATTCATAAAAGTATGAGTAAAGTTATTTATGTTCTAGAAAGAAAATAAAATTTGTGGAGCAGGCCTATATGCTTCTACAATCCTCTCTTCTTTTTCATTAAGCTCGTAAACTTCCAGCTTTGTTTTCTCAAGATAAAAGGATCTTATGGCAATAATAGATTCCTTTGGATTATTCTCGTCATATTTCTTTTTGAACTTGTTTTCTGCAATTGTTAAATTAATACGATCAACTAGACTTTTTCTTTTGGTTAAGTCTACAATTGCATCTTCCTTTAGATCTTTTGGAAGATCACTGAATTTAATGCTTTTTAACTCATCTTGTTTATAGACAACGTAGGGAACATCGTGTTCTAATAAATCTCCAATATAAGTATTAACTGCATTCTTTAATCTTGCAAGAACATGAGTATAAGTAAACTTATCTAAAATGTGTTTTTTATTGGGTTTTACTTCATAACCGATTTTCTTCTTCTTAAGCGCAGACATTATACCACTATAAATAGAAGACATTTCCATAAAAATATAAGCGGGCGCTTCATCTTTTAAATCTGATTCGCTTACATCAAGGCGACCATTCTTAGTTTTAATATTAAGCTGGGCATTGTATCTTTGGTTCCACTCTTGAATAAAAGTTCTTGGGCCAAACTGCTCTTTACCCATATAATCTCTAATAAAATCTATTAAGCCTGTAACAAGGTCTAATGTTCCTGGTGCTTTTCTAAATGCCATTATAATTCCACATATAAGTGTTATAAAAAGAGGGAAAAGCA
>CAYZNE010000010.1:0-15489 GCA_964478955.1 uncultured Methanosarcinales archaeon | reverse complement strand
AAAAAGGAGGTGATCCAGCCGCAGGTTCCCCTACGGCTACCTTGTGACGACTTGTCCCGCCTCACTGAGCTTAAGTTCAGCTTGCTCAAAAAAAGTAAGTTTCACTTAAACCCTGCTCGGTTGGAATGACGGGCGGTGTGTGCAAGGAGCAGGGACATATTCACCGGAATATGATGAATTCCGATTACTAGGGATTCCGGCGTCATGAGGATGAGTTACAATCCTCAATCCGAACTAAGATAGAGTTTAGAGGATTAGCTTCTCCTTTCGGAGTGGCAGCCCATTGTCTCTACCATTGTTGCGCGCGTGTAGCCTAGAAGATTCGGAGCATACAGACCTACCGTAGCCTGCACCTTCCTCCCTGTTTCCAGGGCAGTCCCCATAATGTGCTCATTCATCTTATAGACATGTTAGCAATTATGGATACAGGTCTCGCTCGTTACCTCACTTAAGAGGACACCTCACGGCACGAGCTGACGGCGGCCATGCACTACCTCTCGGCTCGTCAGGTAAGCCCTTCAGACTGACCTTCATTCTGCCGTCGCCTCTAGTGAGGTTTTCTGCGTTGAGTTAGATTAAACTGCACGCCGCACCCCTTGTGGTGCTCCCCCGCCAATTCCTTAAAGTTTCAGTCTTGCGACCGTACTTCCCAGGTGGTGAGCTTAACAGCTTCCTTTCGACACTGCATATTCGCGAAGAATATGCAACACCTAGCTCACAGCGTTTACTGCCAGGACTACTCGGGTATCTAATCCGGTTCGCTCCCCTGGCCTTCGTTCCTCACCGTCAGATCCATTCTGGTCAGATGCCTTCGCCATTGGTAGTCCTTCAGGGATTATAACATTTTACCGCTCCCCCTGAAATACTTCTGACCCCTCCTGGTCCCTAGTTTAGCAGTGTCTTCTGCACGTTGTCAAGTTAAGCCTGACAATTTCACAAAAGATTTACTAAACCGGCTACGAACGCTTTAGACCCAATAAATGCGATTGCCACTCGTGACGCCGGTATTACCGCGGCTGCTGGCACCGGTCTTGCCCATCACTTATTCGCCAAAGACTTTACCTTTAACAAAAGCCTACACATTGTGTAAGCACTGGGGTTTCCCCTATCACACTTTCGTGCATTGTAGAAGTTTCGCGCCTGCTGCACCCCGTAGGGCTGGAACAAGTATCTCAGTGTTCCTCTCTGGGCTACCTCTCTCAAGGCCCATACTGATCACAGGTTTGGTGAGCCATTACCTCACCAACAGCCTAATCAGCCGCCATCCAATCCAAGAGCTCAAGTTTGGGAAAAAAATCATTCCAGACATCTTTTCCTATTTGGTATTAACCTTAGTTTCCCGAAGGTATCCCAAACTCTTGGGCATGTTAATGACGTGTTACTGAGCATTCCGCCTCTATTACTAGAAGACTTGCATGGCTTAGTCGAATCCCCATAGCAGCAATCTCCCGCAGGATCAACGGGTATTTTTATACTAATCCTTAACGTTTTTTCGCCTTTATGGAATTGTGGGTTTATATATTTAGAGTATATAGTACACACACTTTTCGTCAAAAAAGTGTTTCTATAAATTTTCCTACTAACCAAAATTTTTTTATGAATTTTGGAATATAAATTTGCATAGAACCAAATAGTTATATGCAAAATCTTTTTCAAAACAATGAAGCTCACTGTTTTTACTAATGACACGAGAACGTGTTTGGAGATGATAGAACACTTAAATTTTAAGTGTGAACATAGCGAACCCTGATTTGTTTATAAATATTGTGGTTAATTAAGACGCCTCTAAACAAAAAAGTATTAAAATAGAACGCCTAATCATATTATTACTATGGCAAATAAAAAATTACTGCAAGATTTAATGGACTTTTTACAAAACAAAGGATTTATCTGGGGGCCTTCACCTGAAATTTATGGAGGAATGGCGGGTTTTTACACTTATGGTCCTCTTGGGAAGCTATTAAAAAATAATGTTGAAGACTTTATAAGAAAAAAGTTTCAGCAGGAAAATTTCTGGGAGATGGAAGCACCAATTCTCCAACCAAAAGAAGTTTGGGAAGCATCAGGCCACTTATCAGGGTTTACTGACCCTTTAATTAAATGTTCTAAATGCAATGCATTGTTCAGAGCAGATGGTCTTATTGAAGATTTATTCCCTAATTTAAGCTTTAAAGAACAAGATATTTTGAAGATTATAGAGGATAAAAACATTACATGTCCAAGTTGCAAGGGAAAATTTGTTTCTGAGCTGAAGAATCATAATCTTATGATGAAAACAAGTGTTGGTGTTGATAAAGAAGTTTATTGTCGACCAGAAACTGCAACCACAACTTATCTGCCTTTTAAGAGATACATGGAGTTTTTTAGAAATAAAATTCCTTTTGGAATATTTCAAATTGGTAAAGCATTTAGAAACGAGATTAGTCCTCGACAATTAATGATGAGATTACGTGAATTTACTCAAGCTGAAGCACAACTTGTTGTGTTTAAAGACGATAAAGATAAATTTTCTGGGTTTGATAAATTCAAAGACATTGAGATTAATGCAATAACTAAAGACGATCAAAAAGGAGAAATGCTAACTATTAATAAATGGACTGTTGGCAAACTATACAATAAAAAATATCTTAAAAATAAAGCCTATGCCTATGCATTTGGTTTAACTTGCAGTATATTCTTGGAATTAGGATTTCCAATTGACAGAATAAGGCTGAGACAACATAGAGATGATGAAAAAGCATTTTATGCAGATGATGCCTGGGATATAGAATTTAAATTAGATACTTTTGGATGGTATGAAATTGTAGGTATTCACGACAGAACAGATTATGATCTTAAACAACATGCTAAATTTTCTAAAACTAAGTTAGATGTTCTTAATGAGGTAACTGGAAAAAGAGAATTTCCTCATGTAATTGAGATTGCATTTGGTATTGATAGACCTGTTTTTGCTCTTCTTGATATGTTTTATGAAAAAAAAGACATTAAAGATGGTAAAAATGTTTTTAGCATTCCTGTTGGAATTGCACCTGTGAAAGCAGCGGTTTTTCCTCTAATGAAAAAGCCTGAGCTTGTTTCTAAGGCAACAGAAGTTTATGAAAAACTTGGTAAGAAATTTATTGTCAGATATGATGAATCAGGAAGTATTGGTAAGAGATATCTTAGAGAAGGTGAATCAGGAACTCCATTCTGCATAACAATAGATTATGATACTATTAAAGATAATACAGTTACAGTTCGTGATAGAGATACAGAGAAACAGATTAGAGTGAAGATTTCTGAGTTAGATAGTTTTCTGAATGAGTTAGTTGCTGGTACTAAGAAGGTTTAGATATATTAGCAACCCAACAAATACATTTATAATATTATAACGGTTTAAACCCTTTATGCACACACAAAAGTTTAAAGAAATCTCAAAAACAGATGCAGATATTGCAGGCGGAAAAGGGGCTTCGCTTGGCGAGATGACTCAAGCAGGCATCCCTGTACCTGGAGGATTTGTAATTACTTCTGAAACATTTGAAGAGTTCATTAAAACAACAAGAATAAAATCAAAAATTGAGAAAGAATTGTCAAAAGTTGATATTAATAATATTAATTCTGTTAAAAAAACCTCAAAAAAGATTAACTCAATGATTATTTCAGAGAAATTACCAGTTAAACTTCAGAAAGAAATTTTATCTGAATTTGACAAACTAGGATCAGAATTTGTTGCAGTTAGATCATCAGCCACAGCTGAGGACTCTGCAGAAGCATCATGGGCAGGACAACTTGACACTTTTCTAAACACAAATAAAGATAACCTAATTGAGAATATAAAGAAATGCTGGGCTTCATTATTTAGTCCAAGAGCAATTACTTATAGATTTGAAAAAGGATTACATAAAACACAAATATCTGTTGCTGTGATTGTTCAAAAAATGGTTCAGTCTGAAATCTCAGGTATTGCCTTTAGTGTTCATCCTGTAACTGAAAACAGAAATCATATATTAATTGAAGCAGGATATGGGCTTGGTGAAGCAATTGTTTCTGGCTCAGTAACTCCAGATAATTATGTTATTACAAAAAGTGATTTAGAGATTGAAGAAAAGAATGTTAATGAGCAAAAAAGAGCACTTTTCAAAACAAGCAATAAGAATGTTGCATGGAGAAAAATTGGAGTAACCTTAAAACAGAAACAAAAACTATCTGACAAACTAATAAAAAAACTTAGTAAGATAATAGTTCAAATAGAAGATCATTATGAATTCCCGTGCGATATTGAATGGGCATATGAGAAAGGAAAGTTGTTTATTACGCAGAGTAGACCTATTACTACGCTAAAAAAAATTAAAGATGAAGATGTTCTAAATAATATAAGCAAAAGAGAAAATTTAATACAAAAATTCCTAAAAGATCATGAAGGGGAAAAAATAGATAGTGCAGAAGGAATATTTTCAGCATTAGGTCTTGGAACATCTTGTTTATTAACTAACTCGCCAATATTCCCAAAATATTTTAAAGGATATTATGGTTCTCTTATACTATTATTAAAAAATAAAAAAGCCATTGGATTTGCAAGTCATAAAACTTACAAGGAATCATCTACTCAAACATTAAATAAATATATAAAAAACAAAAATAATTTTACTGAATTAAAAGAGTTCAAAGAAATACAAAAAAAGGTTAGAGATTTATATAAAAAAAATAATCTTGATAAACTCAAATTATTAAATAGCCAACAACTTGAGAAAACTGCACTGAATTTGTTTGAGCTACTTAGAGATATGCAGCCAATTACTTTATTTTGTGAGGCATTAGATGAAGATACAATCAGAGAATATTTTAATGCCTTAAAGCCTAAAATAAATTTTGATTTATTCATTAAAACCAGCTCACTAATTGATTTTGAAACATTTATGTTTGATATAAACAAAAGTTTAATAGAATCTAATAAAAAAGAAATATATAACATTCAATGGGCCTTTAGTGATTATTGTGTTGCCCCCACATTAAAAGAATGTAAAACCCTTTTGGATATAAATAAAAAAGAGAAAATTCTTAATAAATTAAAAAAAAATCAAAGAAGAATAAAAGAACAAAATGTTAATAACCAAAAAATAATAAAAAAGTTTAGGGATAGTTTATCAGGAAAAGTTAAAGATTTATTTGATTTTATTAGAATATCTATCTGGCTGAGAGATACAAGAAAAAAAGACACATACATGTTAATTACTATGCTTTCTAATGTTTTAAGAGAAATATTTAAAAGAGAAAAGTTAAATGAAAACTTAATTCACTACTCAATGTATTCTGATTTTGTTACTAAAGATTATAAAAAAAATAATTTTGTGCAAATATTAAAAAAAAGAAAGCAAGGCTGTGCAATATACTTTGATAAAAATTTTACCAAAATAGAATATGTAAATTATGAGAAAGCAAAAAAAGAAATATTTGAAGTTATAAATAAGGATAAGTCTAAGAACAAAATCAATAAAATAAAAGGAAATTGTGCGCAGCAAGGATTTGCTAAAGGAAATGCAAGAATAATTTTGAATCAGAGCCAATTTAAATCTTTTAAAAAAGGTGAAGTCCTTATTACTTCTATGACTCGGCCAGAATTTATTCCGCTGATAAAAAAAGCTTCAGCAATAATTACAAATGAAGGGGGAATAACCTGCCATGCAGCAATAATTTCAAGAGAGCTAGGAATCCCTTGTATAATTGGAACAAAGAATGCAACAATAAGCCTAAAAGACGGAGACTACGTAGAAGTAAACGCAAACGAAGGAATTGTTACAATCATTAAACATTATGGAAGATGATTTCAACCTAAACTCTTCTCAGTCTCTGCAATCTTCAAAGTGGTCTTAATTACAGTGTCAGGATTAAGACTTATTGATTGAATACCTTTCTCAACTAAGAACTGTGCAAACTCTGGGTAATCACTTGGTGCTTGACCACAAATACCAATGTATTTTCCTTTTTTATTTGCAACTCTAATTACATCTGCAATTAATTTTTTGACTGCAGGATTTCTTTCATCATAAATATGAGAAACTATTTCAGAGTTTCTGTCAAGACCAAGAATTAACTGAGTTAGATCATTACTACCTATGCTAAACCCATCGAAAATATCTAGGAACTCTTCTGCAAGAATAACATTAGAAGGAATTTCACACATACCATAAATTTGTAGACCATCTTCATGATGTTTTAGACCAGATTTTTCTATTTCTGCAATAACACTGTGTGCTTCAGCTATGGTTCTACAGAAAGGAATCATAATTATAACATTCTTTAATCCGTACTCACCTCGAACTTTTTTTATTGCTTCACACTCCAGTGCAAAAGCTTCTTTATAATTTTCATCATAATATCTTGATGCTCCTCGCCAACCAATCATAGGATTATCTTCAGATGGCTCAAAATATGTTCCACCAATTAGATTTGCATATTCATCACTTTTGAAATCACTAAGCCTTAGAATAACTTTCTTTGGATAGAATGCAGCTGCAATCTTACCAATTCCTTGAGCAAGCATGTCGATAAAATACTGCTTCTTATCATCATAGGCAGCAGTTAGCTCTTCAATTTTTTCTTTATCCTCACCATACACATGATCGAAATGAAGCAGTGCCAATGGATGAATCTTTATGTAAGAATTAATAATAAATTCTTCTCTTGCAAGACCAACACCTTGGTTAGGAATAAAACTAAATTCAAATGCCTCTTCGGGATTTCCCACGTTCATCATTATTTTTGTTTTTGTTTCTGGAAGATTTCCCAGATCATGTCTTTCTATTTCGAACTTTAATATGCCCTCATAGATTTTACCGACATCCCCTTCAGAACAACTTGAGGTAACTTCTTGACCTGAACTTAATATTTCTGTTCCGTTCTTTGTTCCAACAACACAAGGAATTCCTAATTCTCTTGAAATAATTGCAGCATGACAAGTCCTTCCACCTCTATTAGTCACAATAGCAGAAGCAATCTTCATTATTGGCTCCCAATCAGGATCAGTCATGTCTGTAACAAGAACTTCTCCTTCTTTGAACCCATGAATATCTTTAACATCTTTAATTACATTAACTTTTCCTGCACCAATTCTTGAACCAACACTTCTTCCTTCAACAAGAACTTTTGATTTTTCTTTTAGAACATATTCTTCAAGTTGGTTTTTATTTTTTTGGCTATGAACTGTTTCTGGTCGAGCTTGAACAATAAATAATTCTTTTGTTATACCATCTTTAGCCCATTCCATATCCATGGGTTTATGATGGCCTGCTTTTTCAGAATAATGATCTTCAATAATGCATGCCCAATTAGCCAAAGTTAGAATTTCATCATCACTAACACAAAACTGTTTTTTGTGAACCGGATCAACACTAACATTTTTAGTTGGATGTTTACCATCTTTAGTGTAAATCATTTTTATTTCTTTACTACCAACTTTTTTAGAAATAATAGGCTTAAAACCTTGTTTTAGTGTTGGCTTGAAAACATAAAACTCATCAGGGTTTACTGCACCCTGAACAACGTTTTCACCTAAACCATAGGCGCCTGTAATAAATACAACATCTTCAAATCCAGATTCAGTATCCAATGAAAACATCACCCCACTAGAAGCAATATCTGACCTAACCATTTTTTGCACACCAATGGAAAGTGCAATTGAGAAATGATCAAAGCCCTTTTCTTCTCTGTAAGAAATTGCTCTATTTGTGAATAATGAGGCAAAACATCTTTTACAAGAATCTATTAGTTCTTCTGCACCTCGAATATTAAGATAAGTATCCTGTTGTCCTGCAAAACTTGCATCAGGCAAATCTTCTGCAGTTGCTGAGGATCTTACTGCAACATCTGTATCTTTCCCGTATTGTTTACAAAGATTATCATATGCTTTAACAATTTCTTTTCTTAGGCTTTCAGGGATTTCAGTTGTTCGAACTAATCTTCTAACTTTTTCTCCTCTATCTTGAAGATTGTGTAAATCTTTTGTGTTGAGATCTGAAAGAATCTGTTTGATTTGGTCTCTTATACCCATTCTTTCCAATAGAAAACGGTATGCAAATGCAGTAACTGCGAAACCATTTGGAATATTAACACCCTTAGGATTAAGAATTTTATACATTTCACCCAATGATGCATTTTTTCCACCGACTAATGGAACATCTTCAATACCCAATTGATCAAACCATAGAATAAATTCTGAATTCCTGTCCACTCAAACACCTCTTTGTATAATGATTATATAATTATTATTTACTAAATATTAACATCTTAATTTATTAATTTTCTGTTTATAAAGGTTGTTGTTTAATAAAAGAAAGGTTTAAATGGTATTATGCGTTTTCGTTGCTTATGAGCGACCTAGGAGAAAATGTTCAAAAAGAAGAAGTTCTTTTATTGTTTGAAAATAAATCATGGAAATACGGAGAATTTCAAAAAAATCTGAAATTCTGCGATAACCCAATAAAAGATAAATATGTATTTGTTTGTTATTACGCTAAACAGAAAAATATAGGAAAAGAAGATATTCTTACAATAGAAAACGAAGACAAAATTATTAATAATTATAAAAAAGGGGATATTAATAATTTCAAAACTATAATTGTTTCTCCTAATATAAACGATGATAGAGAATTATTAAGAAATCTAGAAAAAGATTTTAATGGCAGAATATTTCTTTATAATACTTTAGGAATAGATATTGAGTTCAGAAGTAAATATAAAGAATTAAACTCTTTATGCCCGGCAAATCTTCTTGATAATTTTGATTAATTAACTTTTCTTGCAAATACTAAGAAACCAGTATGATTATGAGTTAAACCTTTGGGCTTGCATTTCTTATTATGCAGGTCCCACTCTCTATGCAGAATTTCTTTTGTGGTTATCACAGAGAAATCATCAGATTCATCAAGTGTAACAACAACTTCTTTTGCCTGGTTAAGTTGAGTAACATAGAATACTGCATAACCACTAAGTTTTAGAAATGCTCTAACAGTATCAATTGCATTAACCGGTTTTAGAACATCAATTGTGAAAACATCACACTTTATTTCTTTAACAATATCTTTAATTTCTTTTGTATTAGTGATGTCTGCTTTGTAAAAATTAACATTATCAATGTTTAGAAACTTTTTATTCTTTTTGCAAGCATCTAGATGCTCTTCTTTAATGTCAAAAGAATAAATTTCTTTTGCATGTTTTGCAAGAAATAATGCTAAACCTCCTGAGCCAGAGCCAGAATCAAAAATAATACTTTCATTTGTAATTCC
This sequence comes from uncultured Methanosarcinales archaeon, assembly GCA_964478955.1. Taxonomy (GTDB): domain Archaea; phylum Nanobdellota; class Nanobdellia; order Woesearchaeales; family CAYZNE01; genus CAYZNE01. The sequence goes on along the minus strand of CAYZNE010000010.1, from coordinate 6,226 downwards.
TGTTTCAGCGAGAATAACTGCTGCATCCTTCAGATTAATTATTTGTGCAGCTCTTGTTAAATTATTAAAATTATCTGTAAAACTTGCATCAAAAATATATGCATCTTTATCTTTCTTTGTTTTTATCTTTCCCTGTTTGTTTAATTCTTCTTTAGGGATAATATCGTGAGATAAATGCAGGTCTTGGTTAAGTCTAACTTCTTTTAGAAACATATCTTCGTGCTTACCATAGGACTTTTTACCACTGGCATAACTCTTTGGAGACTGCAAGTTTCTTTGATGAAGAATTTTGTTTGCCATTTTATACTTCTTTTCTAATGTACGCGCCTTTATCTACAAGATGTTTTAGTGCAACATTTCCTTCTCTGACAAATTTTGCCATACCTAAGTTTTCATTAAGTCTATTCTGCACAAAAACTCTTCCTTGATTCTTTTTAAGAAAACTCTTTTTTAACCCTTTCTTGAAAATGTCTTTTTTGCAGAGAAACATCCATTCACTTTTATCGTCAACAATTACTTTTCTAGCTGAATGCTTTGATAGAAAGTCAATGAATTCTGGAGTGGGAATAAAATCTTTTTTTATCTCGCCAAGAGGAGTTCCTATTGAGAAAAAATCAGTTGAAAAAAGTTCCATATTATTTTTAAGTTCTAAACTTGCAGCAAAAACATATCTTGATTTTTTAATTATAACACCAAGTTCATCTAATATAGGTCTATCTAAACCAAAATCGTCAAAAAAATCATAAAATTTCCTAAGTTCTTTATTCTCAGCCATAGCATATTAGAAAAACTTTGTATTTAAAAAACTATTTTAAAATTTTGTTCGTCTGTGCCACCAATGTCACCTGTGGTGCCAAGAATTCCTAAAAGAATTGTTGAGCAACATTGCAAGGCAATGGTGGCAGGCCAAATGAAGCCGCAGAGTTTTACTCGAGGTGCCAATAATCTTAATTATTGGGCACAGTTTTGGTTCACACACAAAGTAGGTGGTTCAGAACTGCGAAATAGAACATAATTTTAAACTATTCAACAATCGTGTTAGGAGAAAGCTTCTGCACTTCTTTGTTTATGTTTTGTTTTACTAAGTTAAGACTTATATCAGAAATAGTATTGTCGATTTCTCTTATTTTACTTTTTAGATCTTTGAATCTAGAATTCCACAAGTCAAATGAATCTTCTTGCTCCTTAACATTTAAGTAAAGAATATTATCGTGAAGACGAGAACCTATGTTTTTTAGCTGTTCAGCACACTCTTTAACTTTATCCTCAAAAGAAAGCACCAGAATAATTAACTCTTTTAATTTTTCATCACCAGAACTTACATCTTTTATATTATTCTTTATATCAGAAAATATTTCTTCTGTAATATCCTCATCTTGTCCAGATATAAATTTCATAATCCAATCTTTAATTTTAGAATGATCTTTATCGTTGAGAAGCTCATTTATGTAAGACAACTTTACTCTGAGCACAGACGATAGTTTATTTATTTCTTCTCTTATTTTATCTCTCTCAATCATTAGTTCAGATAGATTGCCCATACTTCTTTTTGATTTGAAGGAGTTAAGTCTTGCCTCAACCCTGTCCTTCATCATGCTAACCTGTGTAAGTTCATCAAGTATTGGAATTCTTTGCTCTCTAAGAGAAGCAATCTTCTTTTCAAGAGAATAATATTCGGTGATTAAATCACTAATAGTTTTTATTGTCTTTATATTGTCTGAATCTATAAACATATTAAATTCTGCAAATACCTCACTGATTGCATCGATCTTTAACCTTATTCTATGAAGAAGTTTTGGCATTATATCATTAAGATGATTAAGTGGCACTGAAATTTGGTTATCAAATTCTTCTATTATTGTAATTGAATCATTTACAAAATTTGCTAACTTAGAAATTGACTTTGGTAAAGTTATTTGCACTAAAAAATTATCTATTAAATTATTTGCTTTAATTGCACTCTTCTTAAAATACTCTTTATCTTGAGTTACTCTTTTTTCAAAGTCAGGACCTAATAATAATTCAGAATAAGATTTAAGCTTAGCAACCTCATAATTAAAACTTTCTTTAATTTTATGAAACTTAGGGTAGTTTTCTAGTGTTTCAAAAGTGTGATCTATAAAACCTTTAACTTCCGGTAGTTCAATAATATTCACAACTTGTTGTTTCTTCTTAAAAAGACCCATAATTACCCCTAATATAGCAGAAGGTGTATAACTATAAAAACTTTGCGATTAACTTTTTAAAGGAATAAGTAGTTAGTATAACTATGCCTGACAAAGTTTCAAAAAGAAAAAAGAGAATATTTGCACACAATAGAAATAAGTATGAAAAGATTGCAGAAGAAAGGATTAATATTCTCCTAAAAGAAGCTGAAAAAAACTTTTCTGATCATCCTGAAAGAAGCCATAGGTATGCAGAGCTTGCACACAGATTAAAACTCAAGTATAAAGTAAAACTCGACCCTACAATCAAGAGGAGACTCTGTAAAAAGTGTCATAAGTTTATGGTGCCAGGGAAAAATTGCAGAGTAAGAGTCCACAGTTCTAGATTGATTTACACATGTGGTGAATGTAAGACCATAAGACGATTTGGTTTGAAATAAAATTACCCTTTCTTAACAACAAAGAATATCTCATTATGTATAGAAAACTCTTCATAAGTGTAGTTTAATCTTTCTAGAAGTTTGAAAAACCAAGCTCTCTTAGTTTTAGCAATAGTTTTGTTTCCACCAATACTCTTAGTCGGAAAAGAAACAACAAAATACTTTGTATTTATCTCTTTTAGTAATCTTTCAGAAGAATTTCTTGATGCACTTTCTATAGAATCTAGAGTTTTTAGCAGGAAACAAATATCTGCTTTTACTTTTTTTACTTTACTAATGTCTACAGTAAGATTACAGTAAAAAGCATTACCTTTTATCTCTGCATTCTGAAAAAACTTGCTATATAGAAGAACATCTTTATTACTTAAATCACAACAAACATAGTCAGGGGAAAACTGAAAACTCTCTTTCATAAAGAAATAACTAAAACCATTATATCCGCATGCTAAATCTAGAATAACATTTGGTTTAATCTTAATCATCTTTGCAATAGTGTCATAAATCTCTTCATAATATCTTAATCTTTCTTTAGAAGATCTATGTAGTTTTAATAATTCGAATGCAATTTGTTCTGCATTATCTGAAACAATGGAGTTAATTAACTCTTCTGTATTCTCAAAACCCCTTGCATAGAAAACTCCAAATAACTCTCTTAATCTTGACCTAACATGTTTAACTATTTTCTTGAATTCTTTAGATTTAATTGTTCTTTTCTTATCTGCTTTGAACTTTTCTTTTACCTTTGTGAATAATTTCTTTTCTTGTAATAGATAAATGGCCAGTTCTTTACTAACAAATGACCTATTAATATGTAACAATTCTCTTTTTTCTATGATTTTAGTTATTAATAACTCTTTTAGCTCATTATCTGCCATATGACTAGTGGAATATCATGGATTTAAATGTGTTTTGGGTGTTTGCCTTAGGGTAGACAAAGGGTTCAGAATCACTAAATTTAAATATGATAAGTGTCCAGAAAGAGGTATGGTTGAAAGAAAAAAGTATAAATGCCTGAAATGCAAGTTCTCTTTCCTACTAGGAGATAATAGAGCAATAAGATGTCCTAATTGTGGTTCAGAGTCAGATATGATTGAAGAAGTCATTCAAGATAGTAATTCTGCACAAAGAATTGTTGATAATTCTGAAGGTTGGTAAAAGATTAACTTTAAAAATAAACTCTGTTTCTATTTAAATATGCCACGGTCGCATAGTCTGGTATTGCGCGGGATTGCTAATCCCGTTCCCTTGGGAAGCGTGAGTTCAAATCTCATCCGTGGCGTTTTTTTGTTTAAAATTACATTCTTTTAGAAATAAATTAGTTAACTAAACTTTAGTTTGAATCTCGGCGAGTGCATCAATATCACTACCACTCTTTTACTGTAATATCATTTCTCTTTTCTCAATATTTCTTTATATTAACAGATGTTAGATATTCTTTATGCAATGATGTTCTGAGAATGAGTTATTATTAAATTAATAATTAAATTTAGAATTTATGGGGTTGACCATCATATATGAACTTTAGATTTTTATAATATTCATTAAATTCCGGTTTAAATGTGTGTAGTTGAAGTGACCCAAGAACATTTGGGTGAGCCCCAAATATAATTATAGGAATATTTGATTTTTCATTTAGAGAAAATTTTACTTCTATTGCTTGAAGCCGAAGTATTGCTTGCATAATATGCCCTTCTAGTTTAGATTTAGTCTTCTCAAAATAAGAATCATGTAATTCTCCTTCTAAAAGTGGTCTTCCTGCGACAAGTATTGCTTGAGGCATATTGGTTAATTCATACATATCATCTAATGATGGATTGTGAATCCATTCGTAATTGTCATGAATGTTGCCTTTCCAAATAGAAGTTGCTTTTTCTTGATGTGTAATGTATATAATGCTTTTTTTTGGTTCTGGCATTATTAAAAGAAAAGAACAATTATTTATAAATATTCTCATAATTTAATCATTAAAAAGTAGTAATCATTTTTTAATAAGCAAGATATAATGAAATTGTAGGTGTGTAATTTTTGCAGTGAAATAAATTATTGAATAAATACATTCTATTTTCGAGTTCTAAAATTTATTTCATTTAACAGATATAAAACCATAGATTTGAACTATTTGTTCAAATCTCATCTGTGGCGTTTTTTCTCTTTTAGATAAATCTAAATAAATGTCCTGAATGTAAATCTTCAAACTTCAAAGAGACTTTAGAAATAATTAAGTAAACAATAAACATTATAAACATCCTAATCCAAATAAAATACATAGCATATTTAACTGTAATCAATAAAACTGGAGAAAACAGTAATGGTGCCGATATTACTTATAAATTAAATTAGCATCCCCCCGCAAGGGATTATCTTTATTCTTAGAAAGCTTTAACTATTTATTTCTTTTTCTTAGATATAAAATAGGTTAATCCCCCTAATAAACATATTATAATTAAAATAAAAGGAATTAACTTTCTTAAACTAATTTTTTCCTCTTTATTAATATCTTCTTTTTCTGAGTCATTGATTTCAGAGTTATTTATATTTTGATTTAAAATATCAAGATCATTCTGAATTATGCAATCTTTTATTTCAATTGGTTTTTCAGTATTATTATTACAACTATTGTTATCTACACAAATCCTTGTTTGTTGCTCATTAATACATTCACTCCAATTTCCACAAATCCACAAAGGCAAACAAGAGTCAATAGTTTCTGTAGGCAATCCTCCGCCACCACTAGGTGAGTCTCCCCCAGGTGAGCCATCATCACATTCTGAAGAACTATAAGAATTACTACAACAGTAACCTGTTGAGTAAACAGAACTACCACAAATACAAGTAACACTTATTGCACCTTCACTACAAGAAGGATATTCTTCTCCGATAATAAAATCGGAATAACTATTTGTAACTAAATAAAAATTATACCTTTCTGAATTATTTGAAATTAAAATTGGATTGAAAGGTCCTTCAAAACTACCTGAATTATTATGATCAACCCAGAAATACATTCTTGATAAATTAATATCTTGGACTAAGCTAAGTGGTAAAGAGAAATATAATTTTGATTCTGATTGAACTGAAGCAGTTATATTTAAATCCAATAATTCTGTTTTAATTGTTCCTGGACAATTATTATTGTTTCCTTTAACTTTAACTTTTATTGAAACATTAGAAGAGTTAATACTTGAAATCATTTGTATATAATTTTCTATGTGAGTATTATCAAATAACGCATATCCATTTAACACATCTTTTGTCAAAACAACCTCATTGTTAACTGAAAAATTAATTATGGTGCTATTAATATTACTAGCATAATCATAACAATCAAATTGAATTGTGTGGTTAGAGTCATTAATCAAAAAAGAATCTAAAACATAATAATCAACTAAACTATCTACAGAATCAAGATAATTATTATCTAGGTATATTTTTGTTGAATTTACTCTAGACTCATTATCAGAACATTCAAGATATATTTTATAACTACCATTTAAGATTTGATTGGTTACTAAGTTGGTTATATTGAGTAAAGGGTTAACTTCATCTACATGGTAAACAAATTCTTTAATAGTTTCGTTAATGCCATTAGAGATATTAAAATATATAGTAAAATTTTCCAAG
>CAYZNE010000009.1:0-15639 GCA_964478955.1 uncultured Methanosarcinales archaeon | reverse complement strand
TCAGATCATAATGCTGTTGATGAACTTGCAGGATATAAGTTTATTTTTGGCAAAGGAGGAAACAACAGCAATGGAGCAACAAGATTAGAAACTCTATTCTTTTGCCAAATGATATTTGGATTTTCTGCACTTCAACAATCAATGAGATTTGTTGACGCTTCAGATTTATTCATAGTTAAAAACAACAAACCATACAAGTTCGATAAAGTTCTATCTCCAGATATAATAAATTCAGATTTATTTGATGAAACAAAAGAATACTTGCATGAAATCGGTGTTCTCTATACTCAAATGCAAAAGAAGGGAAAAGACGCTGTAAAAACAGAAGTTGCAAGAATGATAACTCCTTTATGCACCCCAACGAATATAGAATTTAACTTAACCACCCGTGCATTAAAAGATATTGCTGCACTGGTAGAAAATGAGTATACACCTAAAAGGATTAGGAGAAGACTAGAATCAATGTTAGCTCTTGCAAGAGAAGACTCAGATTTATTGATATCTGATGAAGCCCTAGAAAAAATAGATAGTTCTAGACCAGTATACCCAATAGGAAACTTTCTTGAAACCCATGATTATTGGCAACCACAAATAGCTCAAAAAATTAATGATGTGGAGATTTTAGACATAACAGAAAATCTTAACTTAACAGAAGAATTAATTAAAGCAGCAATGAATGATGAACAACCCGCGTTTCAATACTTGAAACAATTCAAAATTCAGATTTTAGACGAGAAGAATCTTATTGTTCAACACCAAGATGAACGTCAAAGATCTAAAGATATGTCCATAGAATCAATCTATAATGCGACTAAAAGAGGTAAATATGATGTTCCTTCAGCAATTAAAGGAAGTAAATGGGAAAAAAGATGGCATGAAATATCTCAAAAGGGTTTAAGCTTATATGCTAGACTGGTTGAATCAGGAGTTCCTCAAGAAGAAGCATTAGATGTTATTCCACAAAATCTTGTCATAAATACAGTTTATACATTAAATGGTTGGAATTTAATTAAAGGAGCAATGGATAAAAGATTGTGTGAAAATGCTCAACCAGAGATAAGAGTTCTATATGAAAAAATAAGAAATATTATTGTTAAGAAATTTCCAGTGTTTAAAGAGGCCATAGCACCCCCCTGTATAAAGAATGGTTGCACCGAAAAAGAACCCTGTGGCAGATATATGCAAGTAAAGGAGAAATATAATTAAAATGAACAACTTCATAGACTTAGTAATATGCGGACCAGACATGAGTGGGACTAGTACTCAAATAGAAGACACTATTGAATTCTTCCAAATGCGAGATCAAATAGTTAAAGATATGCGTGGAACAGAAATGAACGCATTATTTCATACAGAAAGATTTAAGGAATATAACAAAAAGTGTTGCTCATTAAGAAAATTCATAAAAAATGAGAATTTTGACTACAAAACAAAACAAAGCTTAATCTATCAAATAAGTAACATATTTTGTGGATTTAATGGAGAAGAAGAATTACAAATTGCATCAATGATTAAAAATGACGTAACAACTTATTTCAATCCTAATAGTGCAGATGTTTGGATTTTTGAAGAACCAACCAAAAGAGGCGCAGGACAATTTTGTAGAGTTATTGAACAGAACAGAACTAAATTTGATTCAGAAACAGATCATACTTCTACTGCACTTGCACATCAAGCATATAGAATAGATGAATTCTTAAGATTTAGAAAACCACTACGTGAATCAGGCAAAATCATAATCAGAAGCAGATCAGAAGAATCAGGATGCTATCAAATGTTTGACGAAAAATTAATTCAAAGTGGAATTGTCAAATCAGAATACTTAAATTTGCCTGGGCACCAACTTGCATTTGCAAATCCTCCCACACACTTATTTATTGTTCACGGACCAAAAGATTGGACTGCAAAACAATATCTAGAATTGAAAGAAGAAAGATCTCAAGGCAGAGGAATAACTGATGATTTCGAGAAAAATGCACCTTATCAAGTTCTAGTTAATGAAAGATATGCAACTAAGTGGATTAAAGCGTTCTATCAAAAAGGCTGCAGAATGCACGGAACAGAAATTCCTAAAATACACAGATTTGACATCTATGCTTCTAAAGCAGAAATCAAGGAACAAATGGCTGAAAAACTAACTGAAATTGTTAAAAACGTAGCATAAAACCTTATAAATAATAACTGCATTCTGTCATGTATGACGCAACAACTTATTCAAGAGGGTGCAGAGGCTAAAATCTTCAAGAAAATAGAAGATAATAAAGTAACTATTATCAAACAGAGAATTAATAAAAAGTATCGGATTGAAGCTCTAAATAAACTCCTAATCCCTCCTAGAACTAGGAGAGAAATAAAAGTAATAACTAAACTAAAAGGTTTAGAAATAAATGTCCCAGAAATCATTTTCACAAATAAAAAAGATATTATTGAGATGGAATTTATAAAAGGAGAAAAAGTAAGGGATATCCTAGACAATCAAATCAACCTGGCAGAAGAAATAGGCACAACACTTGCACTCATGCATGACAACAACATAATTCATGGCGATTTAACAACATCCAACATGATATTAAAAAATGTCTATTCTGCAGATAATAACAACTCACTTCGCAAGTCAACATTATCTACTACATCTGGCCTGCCACCATTGCAAGACAATGCTGACATCGGCGGCACAGGCGACATTTCTAAAAACAACAAGTTATACTTTATAGATTTTGGCCTAAGTCTATTCTCACAAAGATTAGAAGATAAAGCAGTTGACATTCACTTATTCAAACAAGCACTAGAAAGCAAACATCATAAAATATGCAATCAAGCTTATGAATTATTTATTAAAGGTTATAAAAAGAGCAAAAATTATAAAGAGGTGGTGAAAAGACTAGAACAAGTCGAATCAAGAGGGAGAAACATAAAAAAAAACAAAAATTAACATTTTTGGTCATTTAACAAGTTAAATAAATAACAATGAAAAAACAAATATTGATCTTAATTTTAGTATTATTTATATTAACAACAGCGGGTTATGCTAGAACATCACACATCTATCTTCTTAGTGCAATAGAATCTGATAATGAAACTCTCGGGGGGGTTGCAGATCTTGATTTAGAAGTTACTCCTGGAAAAGGGAGGGTTTTCTTCCAATCCTACCCACTTAGCCAAATTGACACACAGATAAGCACAAGATTTGCAAAACAATATGCTTGTAATTTTCTAGACATTGATTGTTCTAACCTTGACTTTTTCTACACCATATCATCGACAGGACCACTTATTGGAGGACCAAGTGCAGGTGCAGCAATTACTGTGTTAACCATTGCAACTCTGGAACATATTGATGTAAGACAAGACATTGTAATGACAGGAACTATTAATTCAGCCGGAATGATTGGGCCTGTTGGCGGAACAGAGGCAAAAATAGAAGCCGCAAAGCAGAATGGATTCACACAGGTGCTTATTCCTAAATGGTCAAGACTTGATGAAGATAATAATAATTTTAGTCTTCAAATGAATCACACGCAAAACAACCTAACAGTCCAATATAATTTAGAAAACTATCTAAACTTTAAAACAATTGACACAATCAAAGTTAATTATATTGCTGAAGCATTATATCATTTTACTGGTAAAAATTATTCAACAACAAAAGAACTGGAAATACCTGAGAAATATGACAATACCATGAGAAGGTTTTCAATACTCTTATGTAATAAAACAAAGAGACTGCAAAAAGAGATTAATTTTAATTTAAAAGAAATAAATTACACTTTAGAAAGTGATAAAATTGAGACTCTTATTAATGAATTAACTAATAACTTTACAAACGAAACTTTTGATGAATATTTAGTCACAAGAAGATTAGTAGACGCATATACCCACTATAATAATTCTAGAAATGCCTTAATTAAGGATAAACCTTACTCTGCTGCAAGCTTTTGTTTTGCAACAAATGTTGTTCTGAGAGAAATTGAATTAGCTTCAAAAAATACTACTACAATAAATGAAATAATTAACCAAACAGCTAAAGAAATTATAAAATTTAGAGATGAAGTAAACAACAGAGAAATAGATTCAATCATCAAATTACAAACTAAACAAATAGTGCTTGAAAGGTTATCTGATTCAGAAAAACTACTACAGGAAGAACAAACTTCTGCAAACGTAGGATATGCAATAGAACGTCTGTATAGTGCGAGAGTATGGTATGAGTTCTTTGATATTAAAACAAAAAAAGAAAAAATTGACAAAGAATTATTAAATGATATTTGTAAAACAAAAATAATGGAAGCCCAAGAAAGAATTGTATACTTAAGAACAATTATGACAGGGGATTTTACAGAACTTCATGATAAAGTTTCCACTGCAAGCGATTTGCTCGAAAACAACAACCCTGAAGCATGCATTTATGTTGCATCACAAACAAAAGCACAGGCAGATCTTGCATTAACAACAGCATTTTTACATAAGGTAAACATGACTGAATTCTTTAACGACAAAAGCGATATTGTTAATAACCTAATTGCCAATGAACTAAACCAAGACGTTTTCCCAATTGCAGGATTAAGCTATCTTGAATATTCTGAGTCTCTAAAAGAGATAGATTTAAACTCCGCAATGCTCTATTTAGGATATGCTTCAGAGTTAGGCAATCTCAGAATGTATTTCCCTAAAGATAATAAATTTAATACATTAAAATTCTACTTTGAAAACACCACAAATGTATTTCTTACTTTAGCAACAGGATTCTCATTTGCACTGATAATATTATTAATATACCTGGGGATTATTAGTAATCAGAAAAAGAAATAACTTATGTTGTTAAGAGATTACGTCTTAGTTCAAGAAGTCTTCTTCCTTTGTCTTCATTTTGCTCTAAATCTAATTCAATCTTTTTATCATGAATAACTCTTACTGCAATATCAATAAACTTCTCTAATTTATGTGGGTTCTTAATAACTCTAAGATTTTCTGCTATTGTTTCAAGACTCGCTTCACTATCACAAGACTTGTTTAAATAAATATTCAAGAGTTTTATCAATACAGTTTTTAGTTTATAATTAATGTTCTTATCTATAGATTCTTTACCTATAACATAAACTGCAAAATAGTTTAATAAAGATTTCAACCCTAGAAAATTTAGAATTTTCCCTGCATCTTTTGCAAGTAATCCACTTGATTCTTCAAGAACATAGACTATATCATCTATAGTCAAATCATTAGAAATGTGATCTAATATAAGTCGTTGATCTCTTTCAAAAATGTCAAATAAAACAAATGAACTTAGGAATAGGTCATCAACAAATCCTGTCCCTTCTTTAAGAGTGTCTGGGATTACATCATTAGATAGAGCAAAGTATGCAAGAGCGCAATTAATTTCATGTTTTATTATCCAATCAGAACGAGAACTCATTTGTATCTTATACAAAATCTTAAATAATGGTAACGCAAACTTTAGTATTCCTCTATATTTAGAACCCATATCAATTTTCTTTAATTTACTCTCATAGTTAACAAACATTTGCTCTGTACTTGACTCATCGAAAGTAATTTCCTCAAGTGTTGTAATATACTCTTTAATTGTTCTCTCAACATCGAAAAACAATTCTTCAACAGTTATTAGATTATCAAGAACTTTCTTATCTACTTTTTTTGATCTAACTAATTCATCGTACAAAAATGCAACAATCCCCAATAACTCTTGATTCATAGTTATAGAAAATCCTTTATCATGAAGATTTATATTCTTTAGAGAATCATAACCAACTTCTTTTTTTATTGATTCAACCTTGTCTCCTAAAACCATCTCACATTGATGCAAATTCTCTGAAAGAAATTTATCAATATCCTCTTTAATATATTCTGAAAAGATTTTATTAATTAATTCATACCGATATTTTCTAAGCTCATTAAAAACTAGAAGACAGATATAAAAATCATCAACATAACTCTCTTGTTCTGAATTCTTTTCAGGCACAACATCTTCAGGAATAATAAAATAAGATAAAGCAGTGTTAACGTAGATCTTTGTTTTCCAATCAGGTTCACCACTAAGAGAGATTCTAATTAAAACTTTATACAATAATTTTAGTTTATCACGCACATCTGAATTATCCATCAACAAATCACCAAATCCTTCAATATACTAATATAAAGAACGCTCATTTAAAATATTTTTGTAAATATGATAGATATTACAAGAATTTACTTATTACTTCTTAACTAACTCTTCAAGAATAGCTGCAAAAGCTTGTCTTGTTATAAGAACCCCAATAGTTACTCCTGCCATTGTTGTTAGGGCGAAACCCTTAACTAAACCTGCACCTGCAAAGTACAGAGGAAGCATTGCAACCATAGTAGTTGAGTATGCAGCGATAATTATGAATAAAGCTTTCTTGAATCTTTGTTTCCAATTAAGATGTGACTCTCCAATAGCCTTTTTCATTGTTTCGTCAGTTATAACAATCTGATCATCTACACCTGTTCCCACGGCGATTAATATACCTGCAATTGCAGCAATATCAAGATTCCAACCTACCAAAGAAGCAAAACCTAGCAGAATAAATACTTCTGAAAGCATTGTTATAATAACAGGAATTGAAACCTTTAAGTTTCTGTATCTAATAAAAATTACAAGTGAGACACCAATAATCGCGAGTAAACCAACCAACATTATATTTTTGATAAATTGTTCTCCAAGTGTTGGGCTAATAGTGTCTGTTTTAACAATATTAATTTTAACAGGAAGGCTTCCAGTTGTTAATACAGTTTGAAGTTTTTTCATGCTAACAATTGCATCATTTGCAGCAGATTGTTCATCCACTCCACTTCCAGAACCACTAATCATTATTTCAGTTACAGCATTCCCTCTTAGTTCTGCACCAATTCTTAATTCGTCAATAAACTCATCGTCAAGATAAAGAGTTATAGATTCATTAATATACTCTTGTCCATTCTCTACAACAATAGGAAGAACAGATGTAAGATCAGCTTGTCTTTGTGCTGCTTCAGGAGTAAGTGAGATTCCAAATCTAAACCGGCAAGTGTATAACTCCTCAGAAACAGGACCACAACTTCCATATTCAAGACCTGCCTGATCTCCTGCTCTAGCAACATAAGTTATGTCTTTTCCGCCGATGAAAACAACTTCCTCACCAATCTTTGCTTCGAATTTTCCTTGCTTAGAAATAAGATCACGAATTTCTTCACTACTAACTCCTGCAATCTCTACAAGAATATATTGATCGCCTGTTCCAGTAAAACCTTTTACTTCTCTAACAACAATATCTGTTAAACCGTAAACATTTAATCTTTGTTTTATATTATCAAGAATAAGTTCCATGATTTCTGCATCAACATTCTCTTCTAACATTAAAAGAACTCTTGTTCCTCCTTGAAGGTCAAGTCCTTTTCTAAGATTATTGCTTGGTGCAGGATAAACACTAAAACCAATGTCTTCAGGTCCAAGAACATTCTTTATGGTTTTATTTCTTATTTCAGTAGTAGTTATATTTAATGTTTGATTAAGAGTTTCATTAAAAACCTGCTCTGTTATTTCAACAGACTCAGTTTCATTCAACACAATAATTTCATATTCAGGTTGAACTTTTAACCTATAAGTATTATAATCATTAACTAAACACCCAACAACAAAACAGAATTTCCTATTAACTGTTTTTACACTTATTGATTGATTGATTTTAAGATCTTCTGTAAAAGTAAAGTAATCTTCTACAGTATCAATATCTTGATTGTTTAGAGCAACAATTACCTCTCTTGCCATTGGCTGAGTAGTTCTTGGGCTAGCGATTCCTGCAACTGCAGCTGCACTATCTTTAGTGATTGTTCTGATTGCAACACCTGTGTTCCCAACTATTAAGAATTGTATTGCAAATAGAGAAAGAACTAATGCAATTATTAATATAATTACTCTTGTCTTTTTCAATATCCTTTTTATTACTGTATTACTGCCCATTAGGTTCACTCTTTACTTTATTCTCCAACTTTCTCGGCGCCAATAATTTTCTTATTATTGGGCGTATTTTTTCTTTCTAAGTATAATCTTAGTATACCAACATTTTGTATCCAAGTGTTAATTATGTCGATAACTAAACCGATTAATAATATTGTAAATATTTGTTTTAACTCTGGTGATTGCGAAATAAAAATTCCGACAAGAACAGTTACAAGAGTTGTTGCATTCATAGTAAGTCCTGTTTTTAGAGCATTATAAATTCTTGTCATTACACGACCTTTCTTTTCCCTAATAACTCTTGTTGAAAGAAGAATGTCAGTATCAACAGAATAACCAATCAACATTAATAATGCTGCAATACCTGCAGTGCTAAGTTTTATTCCAAAAATGTTAATTGCAGCAATTGTTACAATAATATCTGATAGAGCACAAAGTATAACTGCAAGACTTGGACTTGCTTGCTTAAAAATAATAAATACTACAATTGACATAAAAATAAATGCTATTACAATTGCAAGGATTGCGTCCCGAAAAAATGAATCTCCTAAACTTGAACCCATTGTTGTAACAGATAAATTATCACTATCTTTTATTCCTGGTGAAAGCTTTTCAAGTTCATTAATTATTTCTTCACCATTATCCTGAGCATCAGATTCAATTATAAATCCTCTGGCAACACCTGCCTCAGATAATACCCTTATACTTATTTGTTGATTTGGAAGATTTGATTCGAGATGTTCTTCTATTAGATCTATATTTATGTTGTCTGCAACAACAGTAATTGCAGTTCCACCACTTAAAGAAAATCCTTTGTTTACAAACTCACCTGTTTGTGCAATATTCATAACAATAAGTATTATTGCCACTAATAATATTGTAAAAGGAATAAAAATTAATTTTTTATATTCATCTTCATATATTCTTTGAAAAAATCCTCTTTTTTTATTTGAAGAATCTTTATGTTGTTCAATATTAATATTAGAAATTTGTTTCTCTTTCAATAATTGTCTTCTTTCTTTTCTATTCATCTTGTTATTTGAATTGTTGTAATATTTTATTTATAAGTTTTATTATTAGAATTCATCCAGATCATTTAACTTGTCAAGATATCCATTCTTTTTTAGCCAATTTACCTGTATTGGTCTATACTTAAATAGAATATCCCCCTTTTCGTCACCGCTGAACTCCCATGGTTCAACAATCAAAATATCGTTTTCTCTAACCCATAAATGTCTTTTTAATCTCCCAGGAATTCTGCACACCCGAGTTTTACCATCCAAACATCTTACTTTTGCTCTGCTTCCACCAAGTCTCTGTTCTAGAATACCGATAACTTCTCTATCTCTTGGAGTTCTAACCCTAAAAACTTCTTCTTCAGAATTATTATTACTCTTCTTATCTTTTCTAAAGGGCTTTTTTTTCTTTTTAATAAATGCCATCTAAAAACTAAGAAAAAGAACTGCATTTAAAAATGTTGTTGGTAAAATGAATAATATAAATATAAATACTAAACTAATTATATCTTAAATAACCCCTAACAATCCCCATTAATACACTAACACAAATAAAACCTAAAAAATACAAACCATTCTCCATGAGGGTTTCAACACTATCAACATTAACATCTAATCCAAACTCAGCATACAAATACTTTTGAACTTCAGGCACACCAAAATCAATTTTATTAATATTTTTATGAAACAATTTGTAAATCTCTATTTCTTTTTCATTTATTTTAAGATTACCCTTAAAATCATTTACTTTACAAAACTTATTATAATTAGACAAATCTTTTTGAAAGTTGCAGTAACTTTTTCCAATGATGCCTTGTTCAGCTTCACTTAAATTTAAATCAAACAAATAATCAACAAATTTTACTCTCAAAGTATCTAATTCAGACTTAACATCTTCTTCTTTTACTAACAAAGTAACCTTATTAATACTATCCAACTTTGTTTCTAAATTAACAATTTGCTTAGAAGAAGTATTTGTACTATCAACAACATCAACATTATCTGCATAAACTCCAGTTGCAAAATAACTAAAAGCAAGAGTAGTTGCAGCAATTAAATATTGTTGTAACTTATTCACCTTAAGAACCTTCATTTGGAAATTGTCCTTTTGCAACTATATTAACAGAAGGAATGTGTGCGTCTATTGTAAAAATAGTGCTAATAACTTCTCCAACTACAGTTGGAGACATATAGAACTGCCTATCTCTATATAAGCCATTATATTCATCTGATATTTCGTTAACTGCTTCTTGAACAACTTTATTATCATACATTCCAGTATCAACTCCGCCTGGCCTAACTGAAGTAACAAATATGTTCTCTTTGTATTTTGCAAGCATTAAAGAATTTGTATATCTATCAATTGCACCTTTTGCAGCACAGTGGGTACAACCTAAAGAATATCCTCTTACTGCACTCATTGAAGTTATAACTGCAATTCTTGATTCTTTTTGTTTTTTGAGTATAGGATATAATGCTTGGAACATTATATGTGTACTACTTAAAACAATTTCAACTTCTTTTTGAATCAGTTCTAAAAGAATATCTTCTGGTTTCAGATAGGGATTTCCGTCTTTTACTTTATAACTTCCTGCACCTAACCCAACTGACTGCATCCAATAAATTGTTTTATCAGTTGGTAAGTTTTGCACAAAATCATTAACTTGTTTTTGATCTAGTAAATCTAGTGCAGAATAATTAATATTTTTGTTTCCTGTTTGTTTAATTAATCGTTCCTGTAAATTTTTTAGCTTAGACTCTGTTTTTGAAACCATTAAAACATTTGCATTATTTTCAGCCAAAACTTTTGTTATTCCTGAGCCAACATTTAATTTCATCTCTTCATTATCAACATTAATTGCATCATGACTTGGCTTGCCAGTAACAATATCTGTGAATACATATTCAACTGGTTTATAACCACAACCAGTTACTATAACTAATTTATCTTTAAGTGTTTGTTTCATAACAATAACCTCTTATGATACCACTAGGAAGTGATTATAGATATATAGATTTTATCCAGTTAATTAACGGTATTTAAAGAAAAAATCAATAATCTTGTTCTCAGCTCTTTTTAAATTCTCTTGAAAACCAGAATAAGATTTACCAAAAAATCTAGAAGTTTGAATCAAACTATGTTTTCTAGGAAAAGCATAATACCCTTGCTCATAGGCAAATTTAATTGACTCTAATTGTTTCTCAGTCAAACCAGGAGAGAATTGCAAAGTGCTAACTCGCTTAATTTTCTCTTGCTTCATAGAAATAAGTTTTCCATTATAATGTTTTATTGAAATTTGAATTAATTTATTTAATTCTTCACGAAATGGACAAGCAACTTCCCAAAGTTCCCATCCATCTTCATATAGAATAACAGGATTAACTTTAATAAAAACAGGATCATAAAATATTTTTATTTCTTTTTGCAATTCTCTTGTTACAGCAACAGTCGAATGAACTAAGAGAAAATCTTTATGTTGCTCATAAGAAACAACTCTTTTATCTTTTTTTAAACTTTTAACTAAAGCTTTTTTATTTTCTTCTTTACCAGATAAAACTACAGATGCAATAAGATGTATTTTCTTATCTCTTTCAAATTTACTAAGAGGATATGCATGAATAAGAATATTATGTTTAACACATAGTGAACAAAATAAATCATCTTCTTCAGTATCTCTTAATTTAAACTTTGCAACCCACATACGTTAATTAACGGGTTAAGAATTTAAAAATTTAACTAAAAAACCTACTTCTTCTTGCTTGGCTTAGGTGTCTTCATCTTCTTTGTGATTGCAAGCTTATGATTGCATTTTTCACAAAAGAAAATAATTGCTTTTGTGCCCATAAAAGATTTTCTTTTAAATGGAACTTGAATTGCGCCTTCATTTTTACATTCAGGACATTTATAATCAATATTACACATTAGTGTTTCTTCATACTCTTGTTTAGGAACAGTATAACCGCACTCATTACATTCATACTCTGTTGCTCTTATTTTTGGTCTTCCTGTTTTTGGGTCTTTTGGTTTTGCAATCAGTCCTTTTTTGCATTTAGGACAAAGCTCTTTAAAAACCCAAGCTCTTGCTCTAAAGCCATCATGCTCTCTGATTGTCATATATAATAATTCATCCATTGATTCTGGTTGCTTTAATTCCATGTTTTTTGCCCCCTTATTTTGTAGTCAGATTAAAATTAAATGATTTTCCAACAGCGTTTTTATTAATGTATTGCTGAATTTGCTGTTCAGTATAATTACCAAAGTTTCTTGGAATCAGAGCCATAAGTGAAGCAAACTTCATGCTTAACCAAATTTTATCCTTGTGCTTTCTTGATAATAATCCAAATTTTGTTTCTATTTCTAGAATAATCCCCTTTGTTTTCTTTTCATTAATAGGATCATCATCATATAAAAGACCAATTTCCCCTTTCTTAATAATATTCATAGATTTAAACATATTAGTAATACATAAACGTAGGTTATATATAATCTTTATGTTACCATTATAGAATAGCTTAGCTTATTTTGTATTTATAATATAGCCTCCCATAGCTAAATAACGTTTAGTCTTTAGACCTCAAAACCCAAAAGCTTTTTAAATACCCTCTAATTCCTTCAGTTGATTTAATTAACTAAATTATTTAAAAAAAGCGGAGGCTAGGGTAAATATAAAATGGCAGATAAAAAACCACACATAAATTTAGTATTTATCGGACATGTTGATCACGGTAAATCTACTACAGTTGGAAGAATGTTGTTTGATACAGGAAATGTATCAGAACAGCAAATGAGAAAATTCAAAGAAAAAGCTAAAGAATTAGGAAAAACAGGATTTGAATTTGCATATGTTATGGACAACCTGAAGGAAGAGCAAGAAAGAGGAATCACTATAGATCTTGCACACAAGAAATTTGAGACTGATAAGTATTACTTCACTATTATTGATGCGCCAGGACACAAGGACTTTATTAAGAACATGATTACTGGAGCTTCACAAGCTGATGCAGCTGTTGTAGTTGTTGCAGCAAATGATGGTGTAAACGCACAGACTAAAGAACACATTTTCTTATCAAGAACTTTAGGTGTTGGCCAAATTATTATTTCTATTAATAAAATGGACATCAAAGGTGTTGAATATGCAGAAGCAACATATAATAAAGTTAAGGAAGAAGTTTCAGCTTTACTAAAACAAGTTGGATATAATCCAGAACAAATCACTTTTGTTGCAGCATCAGCTCAACTTGGAGATAATATTGTTAAGAAATCTGATAAAATGGACTGGTATAAAGGACCAATCTTATTAGATGCAATCAATGCTCTAACCGCACCTGAAAAACCAACTAACCTACCACTTAGGATGCCTGTTCAAGATGTATATAACATTACAGGTATCGGTGTTGTTCCTGTTGGAAGAGTTGAATCAGGAGTTCTAAAGCCAGGAGACAAATTAATTGCAATGCCTGGAAGAGAAGGAACTGGTGTTAGTGGTGAATGTAAAACAATTGAAATGCATCATGAACAAATTAAAGAAGCAATCCCCGGAGACAATGTTGGTCTTTCTGTAAGAGGCTTTGGTAAAAAAGATTTAGCAAGAGGAGATGTTATCGGACATCCTGATAGCCCACCTACTGTTGTTACTGAATTTACTGCACAAATTGTTGTATTAAATCATCCTAGTGTTATGACTGTTGGTTACACACCTGTATTCCACATTCACACAGCACAGGTTGCTTGTCAAATTGTAGCAATTGAAAAGAAACTTAATCCTGCAACTGGAGAAACTCTTGAAGAAAACCCTGATTTTATTAAGAATGGGGATGCAGCAATTGTTAGAATTAAACCAACAACTGCATTAGTAATCGAGAAGAAGAACGACATTCCCCCATTATCAAGATTTGCAATCAGAGATTCTGGTGCAACTGTTGCAGCAGGTATGTGTATCGATTTAGTTAAAAAAGATATGACTAAAAAGTAAATTTGTACTTTATATTATTTTTATTTTTTTAGATTCAGAGATTATTAGTCCGATTCTCTGATATTTTATTAAATTTTCAGGAAGGAAATAATCATGCAAAAAGCAAGAATAAAACTAGCAAGCACAAACATCGACAAAATAAATGATGTATGTAAATACATCAAGGATATTGTAGACAAAACAGGAGTTTTAATGAAAGGTCCAATACCTTTACCAACAAAGAAACTTAAGATTACAACAAGAAAAAGTCCTTGTGGTAATGGTAAAGCAACTTGGGATAGGTTTGAGATGCGAGTCTACAAGAGACTAATTGACTTAGGTATTGACGAGAGAACACTAAGATTGGTTATGAGAGTACCCATTCCTGAAGGTTTAAGCATTGAGATCGAAATGATCAATGATTAAGTATAAATTTTTCTTTTTTTAACAAACTTTTTCTTTTTAAAATTTAAATATGATAAAAAAAATTATTGCAAACTCTTAAGTTTTTCTTTTGCTAACACAAGGTTATTATTAATACCAACATATCTTGTATCACCTTTGAAAGTCATATTATATTTGTGATTACTCAATAAACCTATTGTTGCTTCATAAACTTTTGATTCTGGAACAATATATAATTCTTTACCAAGAATATTCACACTTGACTCTAAACAATTACTTTTGTAAAGATTATTCATGTCAGCATCTCTTATTGTTTTTTCATAAAAGTTTGTTGGTACCCTATCAAATTTTGTACTTTTTACTAATTCACCAATTAACTTTATTCTTTCATTACCAATTAAATTATCTACACCTAATTTTTTAAGTGCATACATTAACAAAAATGCAGATTTTAACTCATTATCTTCTTTATAACTAGCAACTGGTCCAGTCCAAGTAAAGTTTATATTCCTGTCAACAATAAAGTCGTGACCTTGTGTAGCGATTTCCAAGTCTTGTTGATATTCTTTCCCAATATTTAATTTTTGTGCAAGATACTTAACTTCTTCATAAGCACTTTGCGCATGTTCAATATTATGATAAGGAACTTTGGGCATAACTAAATCTCTTATGGTCATAATCCTTGCTAGTAAATCATTATGGCCATCTATTTTATGTAGTTTAGAGTCAAGTATCTTTTCTAGATTATTTGCCTTATCAGATGAAATAATACCCAAAAGTACCAACTCATTAGTTGAAATGTTTTTGGCATCAACAACCTCAAATTGAGATATATAAAGTTGATTTCCTTCACATTCTTGTTTTTTCATTGTGCTGTTGTTTTGTGTCATTTTAATCACAATTATTGTATGGTAAACTACCTATAAGAAAGTTTGGAGTCATTTTTCATCCTAAAACGCAACATTTTTAAAGAATGTTAGCTTTAAGATTACTATGAAGT
The DNA here is from genome assembly GCA_964478955.1 of uncultured Methanosarcinales archaeon. Lineage (GTDB taxonomy): Archaea > Nanobdellota > Nanobdellia > Woesearchaeales > CAYZNE01 > CAYZNE01. Next base: position 297 of record CAYZNE010000009.1, on the reverse strand, counting down.
ATTTATCTACACACAATACCAAAGCAAAGCTCGATTTAACTGACAAGAAAATATTATATTACCTATCTAAGAACGCCAGAGAGTCTAGAAACAAGATAGCTAAAAAGGTTAGAGTTTCTAAAGATACTGTAAAGTACAGGATTAGTAATTTGATTAAAAAAGAAGTAATAAGAGGCTTTAAGACTATAGTTGATATAAAGAAGTTTGGATATGACTCTTATCACTTATTCTTAAGATTAAACACTATGAACCCTAAAATTGAAGAAAGAGTAATTAAAGAGTTAAAATCATATAATT
>CAYZNE010000008.1:0-16869 GCA_964478955.1 uncultured Methanosarcinales archaeon | reverse complement strand
AGAAGATTAAAAAGGGGAAGAGAACTTACTCAGGAAAAAATAGAATCATTAGAAGGATGTTAAAAGAGTTAGAATTTAGAGTTAGATTCTTGAAACGAGTTAGAATTGGCAGATTAAATCTTGCAGATTTAAGAGAAGGTGAGTTTAAGCATGTTTCTGAGAATGCTTTGAAAAAAGTGTTTGAAAAATGAGAAATGTAGTTACTTTATAAATAAAATCTGATTTTCTAAGATTTTTTGAAATTCATGGTTTCTGAAAGTACATTATAATGCCTTCTGAGAGTTTCTAGGGCTTTTTTACCACTTATAGGTGACAAAAAGAGAAACATTTATATATAAGTAATACTACTATATAGTAATAATACTTATATTTATGGTGTGAGGTGGGAAAATAAAATGGTTGAAAACGAAAGACTCATGAAAGACCTTGAAAACACAGTTAGAAGTTATAATAGAGACCTTGATGATAGACACATGGTTTTAAATGATCAAAAGCAAATAATTTACATAGCTGAAGATGTAAGTGAGAAAATATTTGGAACAACTCCAGAGGAATTAGTTGGAAAATCAATTAAAGATGCACTTTCTGAATTTAGTAAAGACACTAAAAAAAGTTTAGGAAAATTAATTAAAGAAGCAGAAGATATAACAGGCAGTGAAATGCCAGGTTATACAGACTTCTACAAAGCAGGTAAAAAAGTAGACTTAATAAAAACAAGTTTGACTGCTGAAGATTATGAAGGCCTAGCTCTAATCTTAAATTTTGGAAGTATGAAAGAAGCAGGATTAATAAACAAAATAGGCTACAAAGCTGAAGATTGGGGATTTACCAAAGAATATATAAAAAAAGAACTTCCAAAAGAAGCATTAATCGGTGCAGGTAAACTAGCAGGAATTGTTACATTAGGAATTATAGCATCTACTACAGTTGATAAACTATCAAATCTTGTTCCAGTTATAGATCAATATATTGGAGAAGTTCTACCGCCAATTGCAAGAGGAATAGTTGGTTGGCATCTTTCAAAAAAATGGTTTGAAGGAAGAGGAGGAATTCCAACAAGAGTCTTTGAAACATTAGGTAAATTGTATGCAATAGGAGCATATCTTTCAGCAGCTAAAAATGGAATTGGAATAATTGGGAATAAACTTGGAGTATGGACATCACCTATTGCAGAATCAAATGGATTTAAATATAAAAAACTTACAGATATATCTAGTTTCAGTGACATTTTACCAACATTTAGATCATGCACAAGTTCTATTATAGAGGCAGTTCCTACATTAGGACTTGCAATTGCACATACTGCAGGTTTAAAATTCAAAGTAATGAAAAATTATATAGTTAAGAAAAACAAAGATCTTAAATTAAAACAGTTTGCAAAACCTCTTAGTTTTGGACTTTTAGGATTTGTTGGAACAAAAGTAGCTTTAAATTATGCAGGAGTTGACCCAGAACTTACAACTCAAATTGCACATCCATTTGCAGCTATAGTAGCATATCTTAGTGCAAACTCTGAAAATAAGTGGATTAAAGGGGCAATAAAAACAGGTGCATTTCTTTATGGTGCTCATTCATTAGCACAAATACCTGGGATAGAAAATTTAACAACTAAGGTTGGAGATTTTGTTGGCAAAACATTAAAAGCATCACCTGCAATTGAGAAAATCTCAGAATTAGCAACTTTATACGGACTTACAGGCTTAGGTATTGCAGGAATGAAGTATGCCAAAGAAAATGCAGGAAAAGCAGGAAAAGCCATAGGAAACTTTGCCAAATCAATACCAAGTTATGCATGGACTGCAACAAAATATATTGCAGGAAAAGCATTGAAAAGAGTAAGTTATGCTGGGACAAAAGCTTGGCAATTAAAATGGCCTGCCCTAATTGGTGGTGGAATAGGATTAGGTTCATACTTAGCAATAAAAGAAGGTTTACCTCATGTACCTTATATAGGAGTTGATGTTGACCCAGTTACAAGAAGCTTGATATCACAATATATGGGAACAATGGCAACATATATTTCATGTGGTAAAGCACTTGTTAAAAACAAAACTGCAAGAACAATTGGAAAGATTGGTTCACTTATGTATGGTGCACATTTGCTTACAAAAACACCTTTTGTTAAGGATGCTGTTGAATCATTAAAATCTTCAGCAGAAAACTTAATACCTAAGTACCAAGCTACAACAGAAAAACTTGGTGGAATCAAATCACTTGTGGAAGGAGCAAAAGTAGCAGCATATAGTGGAGCAAAAACAGCTACTGGTTATGCAGCAAAAATAGCAGCATCGGCCCTAGCAATTGGAGGTCTTGGTGAAGCTCTTAAAGCAACTTATAGAAAAATTAGGCCAAGTAGAGCATAATAATTTTTTCTTTTTATTTCCTATTTTTCGGTGCCAATAAATTTAATATTTATTCAATTTTGTATTGAATGGCTAAAAGGCTTATCTTTTGTGTTTATTGAGCACTTTTTAATTTTTATAACAAATCTTTTAAATAACGACATATAAACTATAATTTATGTTAGACATAAAACTATTAAGAGAAAATACTGAACTTGTGAAGCAGAATATTGCGAAGAAGCAAGAAAATGAAAAATTGGTCTTAGTTGATGATATCCTTGATTTAGATAAGCAATGGAGAAAACTAGTTTATGATCTTGATCAACTTAAATCACAGAGAAACAAGCTAAGTGAAGAAATCAATAAAGCGAAAAAATCAAAACAAGACCCTAAGCAAATAATTGAGAAAGCTAAAGAGATTCCTAAAAAAATAGTTGATTTAGAAAAAAGAGCAGAAAAATTCAAAACTACAATCACTGAAAAACTTTCAAAATTACCAAATATAATGCATCCTGATGTCCCAGTTGGGAAAAACGATTCTGAAAATCCAGAAATAAGAAAAGTTGGAGATATCAAAGAAAAAGATTTCCCTATTCTGAATCACGTTGAACTTTGCGAAAAAAATAATTGGGCAGACTTTGAAACATCTGCAATAACTTCAGGCAATGGTTTTTATTATCTAGTAGGAGATCTAGCACTTCTTAATCAAGCATTAATTAGATTTGCAATTGAGTTCATGCAGAACAAAGGTTATACTTATGTTGAAGGGCCTTTAATGCTAAGACAAAAAGTTCTTGCAGCTGCAATGGATGTTGAAGGGTTCAAAGATAGCATCTATCAAATTAAAGATGAAGACCTAAACTTAATCGGAACAAGTGAACACTCTATCCTTGGTTACTTGACAAATGCAGTTGTAAAAGAAGAAAATCTTCCTCTAAAAGTGTTTTCATACAGTGCCTGCTTTAGAAAAGAGATAGGAAGTCATGGTATAAATGAAAAAGGTTTATGGAGAACTCATCAATTCAATAAAGTAGAACAATTTATTTTTACAACACCAGAAAAAACATGGGAAGCCTATGACGAATTAATGAAAAATACAGAAGAAATGATGCAAGAACTTAAAATTCCTTACAGAATAATAGAAATGTGCACTGGAGATTTAGCACTATGGAAATCTAGATCTCATGATATTGAAGTTTATAGACCAACAACAAAAGAGTATGGAGAAACAATGTCTTTGAGTAACTGCACAGATTTCCAAGCAAGAGATTTAAACATAAAACTATTAAAGAAAAATAATGAAAGAGAAATATTACACACACTCAATAACACTGCACTAGCAACATCTAGAATAATGGTTGCAATCTTAGAAAATTTTCAAAACAAAGATGGAACAGTAACAATTCCGAAAGTGTTAAGAAAATACATGTTCAATAAAGAATTAATGAACCCAAATAAGAAACTATTCTAGTTTTTTGAGCATGATTGGGGTCATAAAACAAAAAACTGTTTTAATTTGAATAAACAAAAGGTGAGATTTTGAAAAAATATAAACTTCCTGGAATATTGTGGTTAATCTTTGGTTTGGCAATCAGTGTATTTGCCCAAATCGTTATGAGTAAGCAAGAAAACCCTACGGCAATGCAACTCTTCTTCTACATAGGATTATTATTCGTAGCCATAGGTATATTCAAGATAGTATTAAAAATAATGCTTAAACCAAAAGAAAGTAAATACGAAGAAAAAAATATATCAGAACAAGACGAAAAATTCAAAGTTATATTTTGCCCAAAGTGCAAAGTAAAAAATTATAGTTCTTTTAATTATTGCAGAAATTGTGGGACTAAACTTCGTTAAATATTAAACCCATACTCTATCTGATTACCAACTCTTAGTTTAGTTATAATATTAATCCCCACATTCAAATTACTTAATAAGTTCATATCAATTGGGAAAAAATAAACATAAGCTTCTCCTCTAAAATTAATTATGAGTTCAACACCCTTATCAACATCAATAGTGTAATCAGAACCTACCAAATAAGGTGGCAAGTAAAATTCTCTAGAATAATTTACAGGCATAGATTCTGCAATCTCAAGCTCGTTGAAAACAATGTTTTTTAGCTGATCAACAGAATCTCTTGTTTTTTCATCATGAACATCAACAATTCTTTTTTGTACAAAAACTGCGACAAGAGTAAATACAACCATCATAAAAGTTATAAGAATTATAAATTCAACACTTGACTGGGATTTTTTACTAAGTAGCTTCTTCAAGGATCACTCCCCCATCAATACTGATTATTTTTAATTTAAGTGCTCCTGAATGAAAATCATCCTGAGCAAATATACTTGATTTTCCAGAACCCCAATTATAACTTCCATTTAGAACAACAGGAGTAAAGAATACAGATTCAGTTGAGCCACGTCTTAAGTTATACTTTATTACCAATTCAGAATCAGACATTCCATTAATGAAATATATTTCTTTAACATTAGTGGGAAAATTAATCTGTAAATTAACAGATGAACCCTTGCCGGTGGCATAATACAATAATTCTGAAGTATCAACAATTTGATTTCCTATATCTTCAACTTGAGAAACAACAAAAGTATCATTTGAATTAAGAGAATACCCATAGAAAACATATATTGCAACTAGCAAAACCATTAGTCCAAAAGTTACAATTGCTAAGTACTCAAATGATATCTGACCTCTTTTTGCCTTTACACTCATTTTATAATAAAATTAATTCATTCGTTTATAAAAGTTATTCTTAAGCTAAAAGAAATGAATAACTTTTTATATTTAAGTAACTAATAGAAAAATATGGTTGTAATTGGAGTTGATATGGGAGGAACGCGAATTAAAGCAGGCCGTGTTTACAAAGGAAGAATTACCAAATATGCCTCAAGAAAAACTCATGCTAAACATTCACAAGAAGAAGTTTTAAACAATTTATTTCAAGTTATAGACAAACTTATGAATCACAATGTAAAATTTATTTGTGTTGGGGTTCCAGGAATGGTAAATGAACATGGAACGGTTGTAAATCTAACAAATATAAACTCTTGGTACAATGTTCCACTTAAAAAAATTCTTGAATCAAAATATAGCCGGCCGGTTTTTATAGAAAACGATGCAAATTGTTTTATATTGGGTGAAAAATATTTTGGAAAAGCAAAAGCTTTCAGAAATATTGTTGGGGTAATAATGGGAACTGGTGCAGGTGCAGGAATGATAATTAATAATCATCTATACAAAGGACTATCTGATGGTGCAGGGGAATTTGGCGCAGTTGCATTTAGGCATAAAACAATTGAAAACTACTGTTCAGGAAAATTCTTTTTATGGAAATATCATTTAACAGGGATAGAATTATTTGATAGAGTAAGAAAAGGAGAACACAGAGCAATGAGGATTTTCAGAAACTTCGGAGAAAACGTCGGTAAAGAGCTTGCTATTGTTGTCGATTCTGTGGCTCCTGAATTAATAATTTTAGGAGGGTCAATTGCAAAAGCTTATCCTTTTTTCAAGAAAGCAATGCTAAACTCACTGAAGCAAGAAATATCAGATATTGAATTTAAGAAAATAAAAATAAAAACTTCAACAAACAAAAATATTGCAATTTTAGGAGCATCCACTCTTCATAAAGAATATTTAAAAAATAAGCGATGGTAATAAATATCTATCTTTTATTTTGATTATAGAAAAAACCTTCTACCTCATCTAAAGATGAAGCATCTTCTGCACTCCGATCATATCTTATATTTTTGACTCGAGGAAATCTTAATGCAAAACCACTTTCATATGTGGGGCTTTTTTGTATTTCATCATACTCTATCTCAAGAAGAATTTTTGGATTAACTTTTACAAGCTTACCTTTTTCTTCAATTATATATGGTTTAAGTAATTCAGTTAGTTGAGAAAAAGTTACACTACCAGCATCATCTTTTAGTTCTTTTACACCTGTCCCAACTTTACCAATTTCTAGAAATTCTCCTGAAGCAGGATCATAACAGGCAAGAATAAATGAAGTTAACCAACCAGATCTTTTACCATTACCCCATTCTGCACCGACAATTGCAAGATCAAGAGTTTCCATAACTGGTTTTAATTTAACCATGTGTCCTACTCTTGCACCTGGTTTGTAAGGTGCACTAAGATTTTTAAGCATCAACCCTTCATTTCCTGAATCTAAAGCCTCATTAAACAATTGTTCAGCCAATTTAACTGAATCAACTTTCAAAGATCGTGCAAGAACAAGTTCGCCTTTTTTCTCGTCAATAGTTGCTTCAATTATTTTTCTTCTTGACTCAAATGGTTCGACAAAAACTTCTTTACCTTCAAGAACAAGAATGTCAAAAACATTCACTTCAACAGGAAAAGTTTTTGCTGTTACTTCAATATCATATTTTCTTTTTATTCGCTGAGAAATTGACTGAAAAGGGAGATATTTTCCTGTCTTAGTATCATAACCCACAACCTCTGAATCTAAAATAAAATTATCCCCTGAAACATATTTTTCAACAGCTCTGACAACATCAGGAAATTGTTTTGTAACATTATCAAGTCGTCTTGTAAAAAGAGTTATTTTCCCTTTTTTCTTGTGAATTTGCACTCTGAAACCATCATATTTATACTCTGCCTGGCAGGGTTTACCGACAACCTTGAATCCTTCTTCAAAATCTTTAACTTTTGGTCCAAGCATAACTTTAATAGGAGTTTTAATTCTAATTTGAACATCTTTCAATCCTTGAATTCCTTTTTCTTTTGCAATAAGAACAACTTCTGAAAAGTCATTAATTTTGTCTAGTGCAGATTGAACAATATTAACATATTCATTATAATCTTCTCTGTTGTCAGGAGTAATAGATTTTTCTTCTATACTATAATGTGGATTAATATCTAAAAATGCCCAAATAATTGCATCTCTCAATGAAGAATCAGCAACACCAACTCTCAAATCTTCGAGAATACTTCTAGTTATATATCTTGCACTTAGAGGGTCTGCACTACTTAATAATTCTGATAATATTTTCACTTTTGTATCAACACTTTTTAATCCTTCAGTCTGTGAAACTTTTCTTAGGTTTGCGAAAACTTTTGTTACAGTTAGGTCAGTACTAAACAAAGTACTTTGTTGTCTAAAATTAACAAGGTGCCCTGCAACCAATCCAAGGTCTCCTAACTTTTTCCATTCATCTTCTACTTTTTCAGGCTTTATACCCATACAAGAAGAAAGTGTTTTTATCACCAGTTTATCTGAAATACCCAAATGCCTATTGTCCCAACTAGGAAAAATATTTCCTTTAATCAGAAGCAAATACATCTCAAGTTCATCTTTATCTTTGTACTTTAATTCTCTAATAAATTCAGATACTAAATAGGTTTTTTCAAGTCTTTTAGATGTTGCTTCAAGCTTAGAATAGAGCTCTGCAAGCACAGCGTATTTCATAACTAAAAAGACCATTAACCAAGTTTATATAGTTTTTGGTGAGAAAAAATAATTTTACTGCCTAAAAAAGGAAAAACAATATAAAACAATGACTACCAGAACAATATATGTTTAACCTTCAAGAATATATTAAATCAACAAAAGTGTTCGTAATATTTTCATTTGCCATGGCAATGATTACCCCAATCTTAGCACCATACTTTAAGAGTATTGGTTTTACTAATGTAACTTTAAGTTTATTGTTTGCAATATTGCCTTTATCAGTAATTATTGTTTCGCCAATAATTGGCAAAATTTCTGATGATATAGGAAGAAACAAAATAATATTTATTGGAATACTAATTGAAATTGTTGCGCTTGTGTTATATGGATTAGGATTAAATGTCTGGACAATAGTTATTGCAAGAATTTTTGATGCAATAGCAGGAACAATTGTAGGGGTATTAGCTTTAGCAAAAGTTGAAGATCATCTAAGTAATAAATCAAGAGGAAAGTTTGCAGGAATAAGTTTAAGTATACAATCTGCAGCAGGAATAGTGGCTCCAGTTATAGGAGGATGTCTTGCTGATTTCTTTTTTACAAAAGCACCATTCATACTAGGGGTAATTATCCTGGGAATATTATTATTCTTAGTAAAAAAACCTAAAAACAAGAAGCAAATGACTAAAATAAGTAAAAAAGATTTTAATTGGTTATCAGAAATAAAAGAATTTTTGTCATATAAAAAATTAAGAGGTATGGCAATTCTTGGATTTGTGTTTAACGCAATGAACCCTGCAATGGTATTATTTCTTCCAATATTAATAACAGAGTATATGGGATTATCTTATTTTCACGTTGGTTTAGCATACGCCACCCTAACTGCAACGCACATTCTTCAATTTATATTTGGCAAATGGGCTGACAAAAGTGCTTACAAAGTAATAATGATTGGTTCAATTATTTCAGGAGCTTGCGCAATACTGATTGGCAGATCATTTACATTCACAGCATTGCTAATTGTTCTGTTTATTAGAGGTATTGGAAACAGCATGTGGAATGTTTCTGCCTGGACACTTATGTCAAAAATAGGTGAAAAAATAAAACTAGAAGGAGAAATAGTTGGTTCTTATCTATCAATCTCAAAATTTGGAGCACTTATTAGCTACCTTATCAGCGGATTCATAGTTGCAATGTTTGGAATCAGAAATCTATTTGCAGTTGGTGGGAGTGTTCTTGTAATTGGTGCTGCAATCGCATTCTTCTTTCTCAAAGATTAATATGAGGGGGTATTATCATAAGATTTAAAAAGAATCGTTTCAATATTCTTATTTGGTGAGCTAGATGTTATATCTTATAATTGGAATTTTAATAGTAATTATGATTGTAGCAATATTATTTACTATATTAAAAAGTATAATAAAAGCAGTTCTTTTTACATTATTCATAGTTGCAGTTTTAGGAGTAATTTTTGGAGTTTTTGTTATAACTGATGCAAACACATTTAGACAAAAAATGAGTGATAGTCAAAATACTTATCTTTTTATTCATGAAAATGTTGCAATTCAAGGTGTAAAAATAAAAAATCAAGATAATGATAGTATAATAGATCCAATTGGAAGTGAGCAATTAGAGATTATTAATCAAAAACTTAAAGAAAATAATCTAAAAGAAATAAAAGGTAGTGATTATAAAATAATTTTTATTAAGTCAGATAAAAAAAATAATACACAAGAGAATTTTGAAGAAAAAATGGAAGAAACCTTTAGTAATCCTGTAAACCTAATTAAAAACATTAAATCTGGAGAGGTTAAGATTTATCCTGAAAATACAATGTTTAAATTTCTTAAGTATGTTCCTGATCAAATTATTAATTTAGTATCGAGTTTTACTAATAAAAAAGGGTGAAAAAATGTTTTTCAATAAAAAAAATAAAGAAGAGGATGATGAGCTTGGGTTTGATAAAGAAATAGGCGCACCTTTTGACGATAAAAGTTCAGCTGATGATATTTTTAGTGAATCTAATAAAACTCCGGGGCTTGATGATTTCAGCTCAAATGATTACTCAACACAATCAGAATCCTTAAGCAAATTACATAACCAAGGTTATAGCCAACAACCTCAACAAGTTCAAACAACAAATATGGATTCAAAAGAATTTCAAATAATGAATTCAAAACTTGATGCCATCAAATCCGAGATGGATGCACTAATGCAACATGTTCTAAAACTTGAAAGAGAAATTAATTCAAACAAGAAAAAACCTATGTGGTAAAATTAAAAATGCACAGATTTCAACTTAAAGCAGAATACCTATTAAAAAAAGACATAAACGAATTATACATTATGAGCGCAATACGAACTTTTGCAACCTCAATAATTATGATTTTTGTGCCAATATTTCTTCTAAGAAACAACTATTCATTTATTGAAATAGGATTATATGTAGTCTTTTGTTATTTAACATCAATTTTTACTTGTTATCTTGCACTAAAACTTGCATCTAAAAAAGGGGTTAAACATTGTATAATTGTCAGTGTTCCCACGACAATCTTATTCTTCCTTATGTTATACAATATTACATCAATCATGGCATTATTTGGAAATTTCTGGACACTATTATTATTAGGTATTGCACATTCTCTTGCAGGATGTTTTTATTGGATGGGATTTCATCTTGAATTCTCAAAATTTTCTGATGTGAAAAAATCTGCAAAACAAGTTGGAATAACAAATGTTGTATCAACAATTTTCTCAATACTTGGACCATTATTTGGTGCACTAATTATAACAAATTATTCTTTCAATGCACTATTCATAATCGTTATGGTGCTAATGGGAATATCTTTTGTACCCCTACTTTTCAGCAGAGAATATCACGAACCTTTTAGTTTTGATTTTAAAAAAGTTTTATCAAAAAGAAAAGACCATAAAAATTGGCCTTTTATTGCAGAAGGAATAAGAGATATGGCTGCAAGAATTTATTGGCCGGTTCTGTTATATGTTCTTGCAATTAGTCTTAATCAAATAGGAGGTATATATGCAATCTCCAATACAGGACTGGTTCTAGTAACATTATATCTTGGAAAAGTTATTAACAAAAAAAACAAAAAGAAAATTCTAACTATTGGAGCATTCCTGCACTCAACAACCCTTGTTATTAGAACACTATTCAAAACAATTGCAGTTATTGCAATAGTTCAAGGCGCAGGAGGTTTAACCTGGGCAATGGTTCACATACCTTTTAGCTCAACATATTATAATAATTGCAAAAAGAAAGGTATTGGTTATTCAGTTTATTTCCGAGAACTTTATCTTGACATGGGAAGAGTTATAGGATCTCTTATACTAATAATTTTATTATTACTGGTTGAACCAAAACTTGCACTAATAATCACTATAATCATAGGTGCATTTGCAGGATTAGTTATGACAAAGATTAAAGATGAATAAACAATTAAAAATGAAAAAGAAATTTATTCCAAAAAATGTATGGATGCTTTTAATTCCTGCACTTTTCTTTGTATTTGATAGAATCTTCAAAAACATTGCACTAAAAAATATTACTGCAAGCAACTTTCTGTTTGATTTTCACTATGTTGCAAACTCAGGTATTAGTTGGGGTCTATTAAAAGGAAACTCTGCATTGTTATTGTGGATATCTGTAATTATTGTAGGAGTTTTATTATATTTCTATAAAGATTTAGAAAATGCAAAACTCGGAACAAATTTAATTTTAATAGGTGCAATTAGTAATATATTTGATAGAATTCTTTTTGGGCATATTATTGATTACATAGATTTTCGATTTTTCCCAGTGTTCAATATTGCAGATGCTTGCGTAGTTCTAGGTGGAATCTACATTATTCTATGGTTTTTATTTTTTGAGAAAAAAATTAAATAACTTCATCTGAATCTTCTTCATCAGAAACATTATTAGAAGCAGAAACAAGACCTAAAGGCAACTTGATTGTATTATAAAATTCTTCAGGAGTAAAGAAAACACCTGATGGAAAACCTATTTTGCTGGGAATAGGAGTAACAATGGCTGATGCAGTCTCAGGAGAATATGCTTTTCTTACAGAAAGCATTCTATCAATTTCATCATTAGCTAAATATCCAAAATATCCAAAAGTATAACCTTTATCTGTCATATAACACCTCACTAAGGAAGATCGTATTTCTTCATAAAACCAAATCCTGCAGAACCAGAACTAATTTAAGAACAATCTTTAAGTATATCCTTATATATATCAGCAAAAAAATTTTTTGCACCAGCCATATCTACACCCGCAACAGCACCTTTATTTGCAACTTGTTTTATCACAAGAGGAGTTTCTATATTTGTATCATAAGGATTATAGAAAAAATTGTCTAAGTTTAATTTTTTTGCCTCTTTCTCAACAAAATCTTCAAATTCATCAGGTTTCATAAAGGTTAAGAATTCCTATATATTTATATATCTTCTCAAAACCGCATAACATTTATAAATAAAACTGGTTTCCATAGCAATAAGTGATTAACTGAGTCCCATACGGGATTATGGGTTGCTCGGAGGCGAATATAAATGGAATTTAAATTAAATATTGGTTGTCCAAAAACCAAAAAATGTATTAAAAAAGAGTTAAAAGATACTGATTGTAAACCACTTATAGGTAAAAAAATCAATGATGTTCTAAAAGGAGAAGCAATTGACTTTCCTGGTTATGAATTTAAAGTAACAGGTGGTTCTGACTCTTCAGGTTTCCCAATGAGATGGGATGTTGATTCTACACCTAGAAAAAAGATTCTTATTGCATCTGGTGTTGGAATAAAAAAGAAGAAGAGAAAAGGAATCAGACTAAGAAAAACTGTTGCAGGAAACTTTATTCATGAAAAAACTGCACAAATTAATCTGAAAATAATGAAATATGGGCCTCAACCTTTAGAAACCCCTGCTGAAAAGCTCAATAAATCAGATGATTCATTGACCCCACAGGAGCCTAAAGCAGAAGAAGCTCCTAAAAAAGAAGAAAAGAAAAAGGAGAAAAAGGAAGAACCTAAAGTAAAAGAGAAAAAACCTGAAGTTAAAAAAGAAAAACCTAAGGAAGCTCCTAAAAAGGAAAATCCAAAAGCAGAAGATAAAAAAGAAGCTCCTAAAAAGGAAAAACCTAAAGAAGAAAAAAAGGGGGAGACCAAATAAAGTTCAAAGGAGATGTGAGGTATTAGCTACCTTGAATCCAAACAAAGGTGAAATAAAATGGGATATCTAAAATATCTAAAAGCAATCTGGAAAAAACCAGACGCAGAAGCTAAAAAACTAATACAAGAAAGGTTAGTTCAGTATAGAAGAGAACCTGCAACTCTAAGAGTGGCTAAACCAACTAGGATAGATAGAGCAAGAGCTCTTGGTTATAAAGCAAAACAAGGATTTATCATTGTTAGGCAAAGAGTACTTAGAGGCGGACACAGTAGACCTCATGATCAAAGAGGTAGAAGACCTAAACATAATCGAAGAAATCTTGTTCTAAGAAAATCTTATCAACAAATTTGTGAAGAAAGAGCAAATAGGGCATATACTAATTGCGAAGTTTTGAACAGTTACTATCTTACTAAAGATGGACAAAATGTTTGGTATGAAGTTATATTAATTGATAGAACGCATCCACAAATTCTTGCAAATAAACAATTAGCAAATCTTGCAAAAAAGAAAGGAAGAACTTTTAGAGGACTTACAAGTGCAGGTAGAAAAGCTAGAAATCTTGACAATAAAGGTAAAGGAACTGAAAAACTTAGACCTAGCAAGAGAGCTAACTACAGAAGAAAGCACAGAAAAGACGCTCCTAAGTTCAGAAAAAGACATAATAAAAATCAAAAATAGGTTTTTAGTATCTCTCTAAGTGTGCATAATAAAAAAATAAATAACTTTTTTATTCAGCCCTTAAATAATCAATTATTCCTATTGAATTAATTTTTAGGTAATAATTTATATTTTTTGGAAGAAAAACTATTTCTCTATCTCCAACCTTTTTACCTATGATTGCATTAGATATTGCACTTCCTATTCTTACATAAATAACATCTGCAGGTAATTCTACACTATTTTTCTTTAAAAATTCCTCATCCTCATGACCTACTACTGCAAAAGAGACATTTTCATCAAGAGCTGCATCAGTTTTCTTTATGGCTGATACGAGAGTACCATAGCAGACCACATCTGTAGAATCAGGAACCTTCTGGACTTTTGCATTGATTAGTGTTCTTTTTAGTTGTTCATTTGCTTTAGCAGAAATATATATTATTTCTGGTTTCCTTCTTGAGTACATTTTTTTACCTCTTAATATTTTAATTAACTTTGATTTATTAACAAGACTTATTACCCTTTTATAAAGTTTTCTACTATTTACCACTATGAAGTAATATCAAATCAATAACAACAACATTTAAAAACAACCTGAGCCATATTTCATATAAAAGAGGTCGAGATATGGAGAATGTTCTGTTTGATATTGGTATCATAATCATAATCGCTGCAATAGGAGGGTTTATTGCAAATAGAACTAAACAGCCACTTGTTCTTGCATATATTCTTGCAGGAGTTCTTCTTGGACCTTTACTTGGTCTTATTACAGATTTAGATACAATTCATATGTTGTCTGAAATTGGTATTGCATTCTTATTATTTATTGTTGGTCTTGACTTAAACTTAAAAAAATTAAAACATGTTGGGCCAGTTGCAACAATTGGAGCAATAAGTCAAATGGCATTATTTTTTGTGTTGGGTTTTGCAACAGGAAGCTTTTTTGGTTTTGCAACAATGACTTCTATATACATAGGATTAATAATTATGTTCAGTAGTACAATGGTTGTTCTAAAAATGCTCTCTGATAAAAAAGAGCTTGACACATTACATTCAAGAATAGTTATTGGAATATTATTAATGCAAGACATAGTTGCAATAATTGCAATTTCATTGTTAAACCAAACAGGAAAACTTAACCTTGGAAGCTTATTAATTACATTAATAACAGGTGCAGCACTAATCGGACTGGCATATATACTTGCCAGGTTTGTATTTCCAAAAATATTTAAGCTTGCTGCAAGATCACAAGAAGTTTTGTTTATGATAAGTCTTGCAGTGTGTTTTACATTTGCATTTTTATTTCATATTGCAGGATTTTCAATGGCAGTAGGAGCATTTATTGCAGGAGTAACAATTGGTAACTTACCATATAATCATGAAATTTCAGGAAAAGTAAAACCTCTAAGAGATTTTTTTGCAGTTCTATTTTTTACTTCATTAGGATTGGAACTAATATTTAATGGAATAGTAAATATCATCTGGCCAATTGTAGTCTTAGTCTTAATTGTAATAATACTCAAACCAATAATCATAATAATAACTGTATCTATGTTCGGTTACAAAAAAAGAGTTTCATTTCTCTCAGGATTAACACTTGCACAAATTTCTGAATTTGGACTTATCCTCGCTGCGCAGGGATTAATGCTAGGACATATTTCAAGAGAAATTTATACAATTGCTATTGTTGTTGCACTAATCTCAATTACAAGTACATCTTACTTTATCAAATTTGAACAAAAATTATATTATAAAATAGCAAAAAAACTAAGGTTCTTAGATAAAATTGGTAAAAAGTCTCAAGCACTTGAATTATTTAATGATAAATCTAAACACAAAGTTATTCTGTGCGGTTACAACAGAATTGGGTATAGTATTTTCCACAGTCTTCAGAAAATAGGAAAAGATTTTGTTGTTGTGGAATATAATCCAGACATAATTAAATCTCTAATAAACAGAAAAATACCATGCATCTATGGTGATCTAAACGACCCTGAAGTTCTTGATAATATTAATTTCAGTGAAGTTCAATTAGTTATTTCAACAATCCCTGACCTTGCAGCAAATTTAATCATTCTTCATGAAGTTAAAAGAAGAAAGAAAAGAATAAACATAATACTAACAGCATATGGTATAGGTGATGCACTTGAATTATATAAAGCAGGAGCAGATTATGTTATTGTCCCACATCTTCTTGGAGGAGAACATGTTTCATTGATGCTTGAAAATATTGGAGATAATATAGACGAATTAATTAAAACTAAACTTAGACATATCAATGAATTACATCTTAGAAGAAATCTAATGTAGAAAAGTATCAGCACCTTCTAATAAATAAATAAGTTCTATTAAGGTTGCACTCGACCATGATTGGTTTAGACAGCCTTCTCCTGTTCGCATTTTTGCAGAACTAATCTCTGATGAACCACCAATAACCCCACTGAAGAACAAATCTTTAAGTGAGGTATCGAGTATAGACCTTACTTTCACACCAAACTCTTGATTATCAACTGCACACAATTGAGTTGCCGCAATATTATTAATAAAATACCAAGAATCTCCCCTATGGTAACTTTTATTATCTGAACCAGTGTGAGTATCAGTGAAACGATTATCAGTCTTATCTATAGAACTCAAACCACCCCAATTCAACCACAGTAATTTAAGAGAATTTCTGAATGCAATTTTCCATTCTTCATCACTGAATAAATGAGGATAAACATACCTTGCAATAAATATGTTTGGTCTCTGAACAAAATCTACATAATCATCACAAACCCTGTCTGCAATCTTTCCATCTTTGAAGAATTTTTTTCTAACATTCAAAATTAATCTTTTTTCAATATCTAAATCTCTTTTTCGAACTCTCTGATGAGTTAAGATTGAACACAAACGTAGAGTTTTTATCATAGAAAGTGTTAGAGCTTGTATTTCAATACAATAACCTGCACGACCATTATCTTCATAGTTAGTATCCATCCAGGTTTCATTTTTACCAGAATAAATTAATCCTTTTTTCATATTATTTCTGATAAAGTCATCAAAGATTTTTTCTAACTTAAATTTCAATTTTAAGTGAGAATTTTTATTATAAAAATTAAATATCCTGCCTTTTTTTACTAGAAAATATAAAAAATCATAGTATCTTTTGAAAAACCATCCTGTGCTATCAATAGCTTTTAGCTCTGAAAAAGGAATTCTTGAATTTATTAATCCTTTATTATCCTCAAGAGAAAGATATTGGTCAAGTG